>JAZGEB010000084.1:0-2723 GCA_036478515.1 Parvularculaceae bacterium
AAGGGCTCGCTGGCCTCTCCCAAAGGAGAGGCGAAGAAGAGCGCTCCCTTGGGAGAGGCGATCTTGTCTATTCCTGATATCTCGGAAATAAGATGCCGGACCGGCGCGCGGCCCATTGCAACGGGCCAAAGGATCGTTATATATCCCGAAATCCTAAATTTCCCGGAGATGACGATCATATGACCCTGTCCACGCTGCTTTCTGCCGTTCTTCCACTCGCCCAAGACGCCTCTGCCCCACCAGCGGCTAATCCGGTGGGCATGATTATTCCGTTCGTGCTGATGTTCGCGATCATGTATTTCCTGATCATCCGGCCGCAGTCCCAAGCGCGCAAAAAGCACATGGATCTGGTTTCGAGTGCCAAACGCGGTGATACCGTCATTACCTCTGGCGGCTTGGTCGGTAAAATTACCAAATCGAGTGATGGTAGCGCCGAAGTCACCGTCGAAATCGCCGATGGCGTCCAAGTCAAAGTAGTGCGCGGGACTTTGTCCGAAGTGCGCGGCAAGGGCGAGGCTGTCGCCACAGATACCAAAAATGACAACAAAAATGGCAACAAGAACGATAAAAAATAACTGATAGACAATTAAGCCTTTTGACAAGGCGCGGGATGAAGGGCCTTTTTTAAATGCTACAGTTTTCCAAATGGCAAACCGCGATGATTTTGCTGACGATTTTGTTTGGCGCGTATTTCTCGGCGCCGAACTTTTTTGGCAAGACCAGCGACGGCGATGAACGTTCCGTGCCCGGCTTCATCGATAGCCGCGTTACGCTCGGCCTCGATTTGCAGGGCGGGTCTTACATGTTGCTCTCGGTCAATACTGACAAAGTGGTGCAAAAGCGGCTGACCTCGAGCCTGGTCGATGTGCGCAATGCGATGCGTGGGCGCGGCAATGATGCGCAAAGGCGGATCACATTACAGTCGCGTGGCATAGAGCTGAAAGAGGACACGATCACGGTCAAAGTGAAGGATGCAGATCGATATCAAGAGGCGCTGACGCGGTTGAAGGAATTGTCCCGCCCGGTGGGTAATCTAATCGGCGGCGCTGGCGTGCGCGATTTTGTCATCGCTGAGCCGAGCACCAATATCATTACCCTGACGATGCCCGAAGAAGCCAAACGGTTTTATGCGCAAGATGGGATCACCGCCTCAATCGAAGGTATTCGCCGGCGGATTGATAGCGTCGGCACCACCGAGCCCCTGATCCAGCGCCAAGGCGATGACCGGATTATTATTCAAGTGCCCGGCGACGATGATCCCGAACGCTTGAAGCGGTTGCTGGTCGAGCAAGGGGAGTTGAGTTTCCACATGGTCGATTTGGCCGCGTCGATTGAGGATGCGGTGGCGGGCAAAATTCCGCCACGCCGGATGCTGATGCCAAACCGCGAAGGTGGACCATTGGTGATTGAGCAAACTCCGTTTGCCACCGGTGACATGATCAAAAATGCAAGCGCAACACCGAATAATGATGGCGGTGGCTTTCAGGTCAATTTCTCGTTTGATAATCGCGGCACCTTGCGGATGCGCAAAATCACCTCGGAAAATATTGGCCGAGTGTTTGCGATTGTGCTCGATGGCGAGATTGTTTCTGCGCCGCGTATTCAATCGCCGATCCCGGGCGGCTCTGGTCGCATCACCGGTAATTTTACACCCGAAGAAGGGCTCGAGCTGGCAATCCTGATCAAGTCTGGCGCGCTGCCAGCAGAATTGACCCCGATTGAGCAACGCTCGGTTGGTGCTGACCTTGGCGAGGATTCCATTCGCGCCGGGGCGATTGCCTTGGGCATCGGTTTTGTCGCCGTATTCATCTTTATGGTGATCGCTTATGGTCGCTTTGGCGTCTATGCCGATCTGGCGCTGCTCGCCAATGTTGTATTGCTCCTTGGCTGTCTGTCCTTGCTCGGTGCGACGCTGACCTTGCCGGGGATTGCCGGGATCGTCCTGACCATTGGCATGGCGGTGGATGCGAATGTGTTGATTTTTGAACGGATCCGCGAAGAAGTGCGAGCCGGCAAGGCGGCCGTACAAGCAGTGGAGACCGGCTATCGCAAAGCCTGGTCGGCAATCATCGATGCCAATATCACCACCTTCCTGGCTTGTGCGATTATGTTCTTTCTCGGGGCTGGTCCCGTGCGCGGCTTTTCCGTCACCCTCGGTATAGGGGTGATCACCTCCGTCTTCACCGCCTATGTGCTGACCCGTCTGATGGCTGGCGGGTATGTCTTGAAACATCGTCCGGCGAAACTGGCGCTTTAAAAGGTTTATTGGTCATGGGGTTAAAATTTGTTCCGGACGTTACGCATATTCCGTTCACGAAGTTGCGGCTTGGAGCGTTCGCTTTATCAGCGATTGGTCTTGCCGCTTCGGTGTACTTCTTTTTCTCTATTGGTCTCAATTTTGGCATCGACTTTAAAGGCGGTATCGAGATTGAAGTCGGGCCAGCAGATGGCAAGGCGTTTAGCGTAGAAGATATCGGCCGGGTCCGCACCGGGATTGGAAAAATCGTGGAAGGGGAGGTCAAAGCCAAGTCTATTACCTCGACCCTTGGCGGCGCGGCGACGGGCATCTCGGTGACGCTTGAGCGCCAAACCGGCGAGTCCCTAACCGCCGAAGAGCTAAAGGGCAATGAAGATCGCGACCTGATGGAATTGGCGCAACAGATTGCGGCGTCTAAAGTGCAAGTGGAATTGAAGAAAATTCTCGGCGACGATATTCATCCGCG
>JAZGEB010000085.1:0-12905 GCA_036478515.1 Parvularculaceae bacterium
GTTTTGACCAGCACGAACATTTTCGAGCCTTTGGTCCGCCACGCTTTTTCGCTGACCTCAAATTCAGTTTCGAGAGAAATCTTGCCGCTCTTGATTTGGTCGAGCACAATCGCCGTGGTCATCAACTTGCTCATCGATGCTGGCATCATCGGGACGCGGGCTTGCTTATCATAGAGCACCTCGCCGCTCTCATAATCCATGATCAAGGCGAAATCAGCTTTGGTTTTAAAATATTGATTTTGTGCCGCCGCTGGGCTGAGCACAAACAAAGCCCCCACCAGGAGGACTAAAAAACAGGAAAACGGCCTAATACAACCCATGGGATCAACATACTTTACGCTAAGCAAACGACCGCAACCAAGGGCGTTCAAAGTCTTAATCTAGGCCAATTCGCTAGGGGGTCACAATACGCGCATCCAAAAATCCCTGCCCTTTTGCAGCTCGAAGCGTGTTTTCTGCCATCGGCACAGAGGTAAACGGCCCTAATCGGACCCGATACAGAAAGCCGCCGCCGGGGGTTTGCATTTGGGCGATGCGAACGGGCGTATTATAGCCAAATCTATCCGCTGCTCGGTGGGCATTTGCCGCAGAAGAAAACGCCCCAACTTGCACCATATAGCTATCACGACCGACAAAAGTTGGGTCAGCATGAGCGCTCACCTGGGGCAAGCTCGACACAGATGCCGTGGTGACGGGCACCGGCACATTTGTTTGTGGATAGGCCGGGATCTGATAATTGGCGGGCGGGGCATATTGGGCCTCGGTATCGCTTGAGATGATCAGTTCAGGGCCAGAAACAATCCGAGTTTTGACCGTGTCAAAACTGGGGTCAACTGGCGCCGCGGAAGCATAAATCTGTGTCGCCTCCTGCTGCACAGCATAGGGAGACGAGCCGCCCTGCCCCACAGATGTGATCGCGTCTGACAGGCTCGCTTCGCCGATATATTCAACCCGAACTCGGGCCAATCCTTTGCTCGCAAAGCCCAGTTGTTCAGCCGCGGCTTTGGACATATCAATCACGCGATCATGGGCAAATGGTCCGCGATCATTCAACCGCACAACAACACTGCGGCCATTTTCAAGGTTGGTGACCCGGACCGTAGACGGCATCGGCAAGGTTGGATGCGCGGCGGTCATTTGTTCCATGTCGAAGACTTCGCCATTCGCCGTCAGCTTGTTATGGAATTTGGCGCCATACCAAGACGCTGTCCCAACTTTATTATACTGTTGATTAGCCTTTGGATAATACCAGATGCCAGCCACTTGATAGGGTTGGCCGACTTTAAAATGCGGTGATGCCACCGGGCCATCCAGGGCCCGTGAAATCTGCTTTGGGGCCGACGGTAATCTTGTGCTGCTACAAGCAGCAGCAAAACCCGCCAGCATGATAATTGCGAGAAAGGTACGAGTTTGACAAAGCAACGCCATAGGTTTTAGCCCCCGGGGCAAATGATTAACAATACCCTACCTTGTCGGCCAATCTGATTACTAAAGTCTTAAGAGCCGCTCGAAGAGAGGAACGGCGCAGCCCGCGCCCGGTGCTAGATATCTTAAATCACAGCGGGGCACGGGCTTTTGGCTTTTGGCTTTCAGTTTTAAGCGATATCAAACCGGTCCAGGTTCATCACTTTGGTCCATGCGGCAACGAAATCAGAGACGAATTTTGCCTCCCCATCTCCTGCCGCATAAACTTCCGCGACTGCCCGCAGGATTGAGTTTGAACCAAATACCAAATCATTTCGGGTGCCGGTCCATTTGACTTTGCCACTGGATCGGTCGCGACCTTCAAACTTATCTTCCGCGCTCGAAGTGGCCGACCACTCTATATTCATGTCGAGCAGATTGACGAAGAAATCATTGCTCAGCGTGCCTTCCCGGCTGGTGAGGACACCATTTTTGCTGCCATCTGCATTTGTTCCCAGAACCCGTAAGCCCCCAACCAAGACAGTCATTTCCGGTCCGGTTAGGGTCAGTAATGCTGCGCGGTCGATCAGATATTCTTCCGCTGGCCGGGACGATTTGCCAAGATAATTGCGAAATCCGTCCGTGGTCGGCTCTAATACGGCAAAACTGTCAATATCGGTTTGCTCTTGCGTAGCATCGGTGCGGCCCGGGGTAAACGGGACTGTCACGCCATGCCCGGCATCTTTGGCTGCTTGCTCAATCGCAGCGCAACCGCCAAGCACAATGACATCCGCCAGTGACACGCCCTTGCCGAATTTTTGTTGCACGCCTTCGAGAGTTTTCAATACACCGGCTAATTCTTTTGGTTGGTTCACGGCCCAGTCTTTTTGCGGGGCAAGACGAAGGCGCGCGCCATTAGCGCCGCCGCGTTTGTCCGAGCCGCGATGGGTCGAGGCAGAAGCCCAAGCTGTGGTCACAAGTTGGGACACGGATAAACCAGAGGCAAGAATTTGGCTTTTCAAGGCATCAATGTCTTTGCTATTGATCGGCTTGCCTGATGCTGCCGGAACTGGATCTTGCCAGATCAATTGTTCAGCCGGCACTTCTGCGCCAAGATAGCATGTGATCGGGCCTAAATCCCGGTGAGTCATTTTAAACCATGCCCGCGCATAGGCATCGGCAAACTCTTCCGGGTTTTTGTGAAAGTTCTGCGAGATTTTCAGATAGGCCGGATCCATTTTGAGGGCCATGTCCGCTGTGGTCATCATCAAAGGTTCGGTTTTGGTTGCATCATGCGCCGCTGGCGGCTGGTCTGCATTTGAGGCTGCCGTTGGCGTCCATTGATGGGCCCCGGCAGGGCTCTTGGTTAGCTCCCATTCATAGTCGAACAGAACCTCAAAGAAACCATGATCCCATTTGTCCGGATTGACCGTCCACGCGCCTTCGACGCCGCTGGTGATGGTGTCGCCGCCTTTGCCGCTGCCAAAGCTTTGCTTCCAGCCAAGGCCTTGCTCTGCCATGCTCGCTGCTTCTGGCTCGCGGCCAACATATTTACCCGGGTCAGCTGCGCCATGGCCTTTGCCAAACGTGTGCCCGCCAGCGATCAACGCCACGGTTTCATAATCATCCATCGCCATGCGAGCGAAAGTTTCGCGAATGTCGACGGCTGACGCCAACGGATCGGGGTTGCCATTGGGGCCCTCCGGATTGACATAGATCAGGCCCATTTGCACAGCGCCGAGCGGATCTTCTAAATCCCGTTTACCGCTATAGCGTTCATCCCCGAGCCATTCAGTTTCCGGGCCCCAATAGATGTCTTCTTCTGGTTCGAACACATCAGCGCGGCCGCCGCCAAAGCCAAATGTTTTGAAGCCCATGGATTCCATGGCGACATTGCCAGCCAAAATCATCAGATCGGCCCAAGAAATTTTGGCACCGTATTTTTGCTTAATTGGCCAAAGTAAGCGCCGGGCTTTGTCAAGATTGCCATTATCCGGCCAGCTATTGAGCGGCGCAAAACGCTGAGTACCAGAGCCGCCGCCGCCGCGGCCATCATGGATGCGATAAGTCCCGGCGCTATGCCACGCCATGCGAATAAACAAGCCGCCATAATGACCAAAATCCGCCGGCCACCAATCTTGCGAGTCAGTCATCAGATTTGTCAGATCAGCCTTGAGCGCTTTTAAATTCAAGCTCTTGAAGGCTTCAGCATAATCAAAGTCCTGCCCCATCGGATCCACCAAGGGCGAGTTTTGATTTAGAACTCTTAGGTTTAGCTGGTTTGGCCACCAATGCTGGTTCGCTGTACTGCCAGAACCCTTTTCTTGGTTCCGACCATGGATAACGGGGCATTTGCTTGGGCTGGTCATTGTTCTCTCCGATGATGGTTGCGTAGGTGAGTCTCTCGTCTGGTTTCGTAATACGAGATGACGAATTGCCCAAATAGATAATGCAGTAGCGAACAATCGATATTATCGATATATGGGAAAGGTATGGCGGGCATCGCGCCAAGCCATGTTTAAAAATTTAGTCGGTGGCGACTGGAAAGGCGGTTTTGCTTGGGCCCTATTTTGACCTCTCCAGCATAGCTGTCGAGCATTCTTCGCAGCCGGTTTTGCATCGCAAAATCAGGGGTGCCAGATGGCACGCCTGAAGGTGGAGAAGGCCCGGCAGGGCTTTCGTATTTTTCTTTCAGAAAAATTTCGCCGGAGGCAGATAAGACAGTATTGCTTGGGTTTTATTTTGGGCTCTCAGGCGTAGCCTTCGAGCATTCATTTCGTATTTTTCTTTCAGAAAAATTTCGCCGGAGGCGAACCCGAAATGAATGGTGGAGGGGATAGGATTCGAACCTATGTACGCATACGCGGGCAGATTTACAGTCTGCTGCCTTTAACCACTCGGCCACCCCTCCAGATCAAATACAAGGTATTGAGCGAGCGGGTTTTATAGGGGGCACCTTGTAGGAGCGCAACAGCTTAAAACCCTTGGTCCATGGGTTTTTTGCCGATTGCGATTTTCTACCGAAAACTGCAAGACTAGCCTTGCTTTCTCGCTGAATTCTGACATTTTCGCCGGTGGATAGGTGGCCGAGTGGTCGAAGGCGCTCCCCTGCTAAGGGAGTAGGCGGTTTGTAGCCGTCTCGAGGGTTCGAATCCCTTCCTGTCCGCCAGAGGCTTTTCAATTTAGCGAAACGCCGGATCAGCGCATTGGCTCTTGCCAATCGCGTGCGGCCCTCTTACCAGAGCTTTGATGATGAGCCCAATCGCTTCATATATAAGGCTCCCCCATGAGCGATAAACCTACCAATAAATACCCGCCCAAAGGGCCTTCGCGTGGACGCAATTCTGCGCCGGAACGGCTTTGGCTTTATGGTCGCCATGCGGTGGCGGCGGCCTTGGCGAACCCGGCGCGCAAGTTTCGCCGCTTGGCAGCGACTAAAAATGCGGTGGATTGGTTGAATGAGCGCGATGAGATACAAAATTGGCAGTCGCGCATCGGCAAAGGATTTGAAGATTTGAGACCCGATGCAATTGATAAATTGCTGCCTGCCGGGGCAGTGCATCAGGGGCTAGCGGCAGAAGTCTTGGAGTTGCCCCGCACCAGGCTGAAAGAAGTTTGCTCTTTCAAAGATGACGCCCACCGTCCGGTGGTCATTCTCGACCAGATTACCGACCCGCAAAATATCGGCGCAATCTTGCGCTCGGCAGCAGCGTTTAAGGCGCGGGCCGTGATTGTCCAAGAACGCCGCACGCCGCCGCTTTCTGGCGCCTTAGCAAAGGCGGCAGCTGGTGCGCTGGAAATTGTCCCCATTGTGCAGGCAGTGAATATCGCCCGCAGTGTTGAAGCTTTAAACGATCTTGGCTATCTCACCGCTGGTCTCGCTAGCAGCGCCCCCACCGCGATCGCTGATTTGCCCAAGACCTGCCCAATCGCTTTGGTGATGGGGGCCGAAGGCGCTGGCTTGCGCCAATTGGTCGGCGAAACATGCCAGACACTGATCCATATTCCGATTGATGCGCAGATGGAGAGTCTCAACGTCTCAGTGGCCGCCGCGATTTCTCTTTATGCTGTGTCTCAACCGACCTGAGGACAGCAAAAAAAACGGGACCAACAAGGCCCCGTTTAAGTCAGTAGGTCAATCATTACGCAACTTTTTAGTGTTTAATTAAATCGTACCCGCAAAGCGTTGGCATTGCGGCCCTCTAAAGCGGCCAGTGGATCTGTTGGTTTTAGATCATGACGCAATTCAAAATGAAGTTGAGGCTGGGCGACCGACCCTGTGGCGCCGACTTTAGCGATGATCTGGCCTTTGCCAATTTTGTCACCCTTATTGACCAGCATTGTATCTGTATGAGCGTAGGCACTAACCCAGCCATTTGAATGTTTCACGAGCAATAGATTGCCGTAGCCATCAAGGTCTGAGCCCCGATAAACAACTTCGCCATCTTCAACCGCTCTGATCGGGGTGCCCACGGGGGCAGCGATATTAATCCCGTCATTGCGACGACCATCCCCATCAGAACCATAGCCCATCACTACCCTGCCCTGTAGCGGCCAAGCAAATCTCGATTGTCCGAGCACGTCGGTTTTTGGATAAGAAACGGCGGTGCGGGCATTTGCTGGTTGGGATGGCGTTGCTGGCGCAATATAAGTATTGCGATTTTGCGGCATTGGTTGCTGCTGAACGACACGCGGCTGCGTCATCATCCGCCGCGGCAACACAATCTGTTGACCAATGCGCAAACTATATGGGGCCACCATGGCATTTGCAGAAGCCAGTTGGGCGACACTCACACCGGTTTGCCGGGCAATTGAATAGAGCGTATCGCCTTGCGCAATAATATAAGTTTGCATCTGTTGCGTTGGTTGCTGGATCGTCTGACGGCGGACTACTGGCGCCGTCGGCGCGGCGACTTCAACATATGTCGGTTGACGCTGAACTTGGCGTTGTTTGGTGATGTTTGGAATGATCACGAGTTGACCCACAGCCAAGGCATAGGGCGCGCGGAAATTATTGGCATTGATAATTCTTGTCGGCGCCACATCATAGCGACGGGCCAAGGCGTAAATCGTATCGCCGGGTTGGACGGTGACGGTTAGACTGGCTTGGGGGGATTGCGCTGTACCGGCATAGACCCGGGGTTGCGGGGCTGGTTGCGGCTGATAAGCCACCTCCACGCGCCGCATAGGTTGGGCGTCACTCATCACTGGACCTGTGATCACTGCTTGCGCCACGCGCACTGGTTTGTGGGTCGGAAGATGGGAGACTTCCTCAAAATTATACGTCCGATCGCTTAGGATCACTGTTTCGATTGGCGTTGCACTGGCATTGAAAATCGACCCGGTGATCACGGTAGATGAGTTTGGCGCGGGCTCCCCGATCACTCGGTCTTGATAAGGGGCTTTGGTTTGAGCTTGAGCATTGCGCAAGATCGATTCTGCCGTGACCTTGCGCGGATCAGCTTTGGTCGGGTCGGTGCCATAGACAAGGGGCGCTCTGCCAGATTGCTTTTGTTGTGCCAGCGCTGGGAACATCGTCAGCGCGGTCATCAAGGCTGCTGCGCCGGGGAGGATTAAATTTTTCAAATGCATGGGTGGTCTCCAAGTCAGACATCATTAATCTACCTTAAGAGATCACGCCGTTTTCGTTAATTTGAGGTTAACAGGGCGTAATTAGTTTATTTACGCTGTTTTGGAGCAAGGCCTATTCGATAAGATAGCGCTTCTCGACCACGGTGATTTTACCGGGTATTTTGGTCCGGGCGAAGAGCTGATCCTCTTCGGCTAGGTTTTGCCAGAACCCAGACCAAGGCGATGTCGCCGCAGCGCCGAGATTTTCTGGTGTCATCCGAAAGGGAAAGATGTGAACTTTGACACGGCCCTGCCCGGCGGTCAGCGCAGCTTCCACAGCACCATAAATTTCGTCGATGCCGGCATCAGTCATGGCGTAACAGCCGATAGAAACGCAGTCTCCATGGACCATGAGATAATCTCCGGTCCGGCCATGGGCGCGATCATAGGCATTGGGATAGCCAAGATTGAATGACAGGTGATAGCGGCTATTCGGGTTGAGGCTGTTTGTCGTGACTTGATAAAAGCCTTCGGGAGATTGCTTGTCGCCTTGTTTTAGTTTCGGCCCGAGGGTCCCCGACCAGGTGCATATCGGATATGTTTTGGCCAGCTGAAATATCCCCTCCTCGCTTAACGTCCATAGTTCGAGCACGCTTTCGCGCTTATATAAACGTAGATGGACAGGGGCGCCCGGGGCAGGATTTAGCGACAAAGCTGCATCCCGGCTGATGGCCTGATCACACGCGAAGAGCGCTGCAATAAGCAAGGCAAGCAAACTGACTGGAAATAGGCGCAACAAGCTCATTCACTCCTCTAAAACGGATAAGCTCGACCATAGCGCAATTTGCCTCGCTCAATTCTAAATTAAATGTCAGGCAGAGCATTGCCCGCCGGTCGCAAGAATTATAATTGCCATTCTTGCCCGGGTCAGCTAGATCAGGTTTCCGGCGAAGGGGTATAGCTCAGTTGGTAGAGCGACGGTCTCCAAAACCGTAGGTCGCGGGTTCGACCCCTGCTGCCCCTGCCATTTTCCGGAACACTGACTGAATCTCGCGGGAACCGGCGTTCATTTGCCCTGACCGCCCCTGATTTGATCGGGCTATAGCGCAGTCTGGTAGCGCGTTCGTCTGGGGGACGAGAGGTCGCAGGTTCAAATCCTGCTAGCCCGACCATTTATTTCAGATTTGGCTTCACCAAAATTTTTCCAAAGGAAAAATATGAAATAAATGCTCGAAGGCTATGCCTGAGAGCCTACGGATATGATTGGCTTCGCCAAAATTTTGCCTAAGGAATATATGAAGACTTGGACGGCCAACAAAAAAATCCCCGCGCAAGTCAGTGCTCGCACGGGGAAAATTCAGAACTCTTTAGATAACCTTCTTACTTGGCTTTACGCCGACGAAGGGCGATTGAACCGGCGATCCCGAGCAGACCGAAAAACGCGAGGCCCGCTGGTTCTGGCACTTGCGTCGTGCCAGGATCGATGGTGTCGAAAAAGCTTTGCAGCCCTGCATCAAAATCAGTAATGATGCCCCCTACTGCGGAAAAATTATCAAGAACTGTAAAATGTGACCAGACGCCAATTTGGTCGCCAAAAGCGGCCCCGGTCCAGTCGCCTCCCATGAAGTTCTGAACTGCAGAAATATCGAGCCCGTTGAAGCCAATATTAAAACCGCCAGCTGATTGATCACTGAAACTCAAAACATCGGTGTATGTCGCGATATGAGCAGCTTGGTTTTCAAACGAGGTAAAGCCATTGATGCCATTATAGGCGTAGGCGTAGACATCGCGGTTGGCAAAATCCATATAGAAGATCGCCAATTCGGTCGCGTTACCGCGCGGCTGTGGACCTGGGCTCAACACGAACCATCCAGCATCAGGCAGTAAGCCATTATTGGCGCTGATAGAGGAGCCGAAACTAAGCCGCTCATCTGTATCATAGACAAAAGAAAGACTATCAATCACCCCGGCGGTATTCACCGATGTTGGCGCTGGATTGTGATAGCTATAAATAGCGCCCGCATGAGCCGACGACATTGCCCCCAGTGCCAGAGCCACGCCAGAAGCGAGTGGTGCGATTTTACGGAACATGAAAGACCCCCAAAGAAACTAAACTTGTCATATTGTTATTCACAATTTGTTTACGATGCAAGTGTAACGCTGCAAAAAACTTCAAATTAACCAACATAATCAGTAGTTTACCCCAATTAAGATAGGTCATTACCTGATCTTCTGCTCTAGGTTGCCGGGCTGGCTTTCGCCATCAGATGCAAAATGGTCATCGGGCGGCTTGCCCATATTGGGCTTGTCTGTTGCGCCCAATCCTGAATATGGTTTGACCGAGCACAAGGAGATTTCGCGGGGCATGATGAATAATCTTATCAAGGGGCTGATGATCAGCCTAGCAGCGCAATTTTTCGTGACCTCTATTTGGGCCACTGAACTACACCCGCCGATTGAAGCCTATGGCAATCTTGCAACCAATAGATTTGCGGCGCTCTCGTCTGATGGGTCTAAAGTGGCGTTTATCACCAATGACGCTGAATCTGGAAGCGAAGTATTGGCGATTTATGAAATTGGGATCGGGTATACTGATGTCATCGACACATCTGATGTCATAATACGCAATATTTTTTTTAGTGATGATAACCACGTTATTTTGCGCGCAGCTGAAACTCGCAGATTATTGGGAACAAGGCGTTTCAAATATTCGGGGGCGTTTTCCTATAACCTCAAGACAAAAAAATCCAAACAGTTGCTTCGAAAGACCAGGGGTATTATTCCCGCCCAGACCGGATTGGGGCAAATTGTTGGCGGGCTGAAAGGCACAACTGATCTGCTGATGCCAGCTTACATGGGCGTAACCAACGATAAATTGAACCCGCCTGCCTATAATCTGCTTAGGGTAAATCATCGCAACGGAAAAGGTCGCGTATTTAAAAAAGGTCGACCCTTTACGAAAGATTGGTTCGTTGACAAAGATGGCACAGTCTTGGCCCGTGAGGACTATTCCAATAAAAATGATCTGTATCAGATATTCACTTTCATCAATGGCAAGGCCGAAAAAATTTATGAAAAAAAGGACGCCAACCGATATCCGTTTTCATTGATCGGCGTTAAAGCCGATAAATCTGCCCTTATCTTAATCGAAGAAGATCAAGCCGGTGGTTACGAAGAAATGTATGAAATGTCCTTTGCGGGCAAAATTTCAGGACCAATCTTAACCCGAAAAGATGCCGATTTCGACGCCATACTGGTTGATGCCAATCGTGTCGTACAAGGCGTGCGCTATTCCGGAATGCACCCATCATATCATTTCTTCGATCCGGTGGTGGACAAGATCGTTGGCGATCTAGTCTCGCGATTGAAAGGTAGTTCCGTCACTATCATTGACTGGAGTGATGATTGGAAGAAACTGTTGCTGCTCATCGACAGTGCCGATACGAGCGGTGCTTATTTATGGGTCGATACGACAACCCAATCAATCAGCATGCTGAACCAACGCAGACCAACCATTACCAAAGAGGCCATCGGCAAAGTGGCAGCTATCAGCTATCCGGCGCGTGATGGCTTTGATATTCCTGCCGTCCTGACAATGCCGCCTGGCTTGGCGTTTGATCAATTATCTAACCTGCCTATACTGGTGATGCCCCATGGCGGACCCGCCTCTTATGACAGTCTCCAATTTGACTGGATGGCCCAGTATTTCGCCAATCGCGGATATCTTGTCTTGCAACCCAATTTTCGCGGGTCGAGTGGATTTGGTGCTGATTTTCGCCATGCCGGCAATGGCGAATGGGGTGGTAAAATGCAAGATGACGTCACCGATGGGGTCATGGCCCTTATCAAAAATGGCGCAGCAGACCCCGACCACACTTGCATTATCGGCTGGAGCTATGGCGGGTATTCAGCGTTGGCTGGCGGCGCCTTCACCCCGGATTTGTATAAATGCGTGGTCGCGATTGCCCCGGTGAGCGATATTCCAAAAATGATAACGGATGTAAAAAGAAAACATGGTGCTTATCACTGGGTGGTTGATTACTGGGAAGAGCTGATCGCAGATGGCAGTTTCAACAAAGCCAAATTAAAGCAGATATCGCCTGCCAGACATGCAAAAGCATTTACTGCCCCGGTGCTACTGATCCACGGCAAACATGACACGACCGTGCCGATAGACCAGAGCTATATCATGCAAAAAGCTTTAAAAAGGGCGGGTAAATCGGTCGAACTTATTAAGATCAATGGCGAGGATCATCATTTGTCTGAGAGTGAAAATCGCCTCGCAGCCCTAACAGCCATAGATGCGTTCGTCACCAAGCATATCGGCGCGCCAGAATGAGCTGATTGACCTCTGGTATTCCTGACGGAACAGCCCCATTTATATCTTTCAATGATGCCCGCCAAACCTGTGCTATAAAGGGGGCTTCCGGAGACTGATATGAAAATCGAGCGCCATTTTACCACTGTCAAAGGCGGCGCTTATGCCGGGATCAAGTTTCGCAAAACGTCTAGTGCGATCCACAATCTTGATGGATCGACCGCTTCTGAATTTGATGGCATTACCGTGCCCGAGGGCTGGAGCCAGACCGCGACTGATATTTTGGCGCAAAAATATTTCCGCCGCGCTGGTGTCCCGAGCAAAACCAAACCGGTCCCGGAAAAAGGCGTCCCTAGCTTTTTAAAACGCCATAAAGCCGATGATGCGGCACTGGCCAAAATCAACTCCAAAAAACGCTTCACTGGCGAAACCGATGCAAGGCAAGTGTTTGACCGCATGGCCGGGACGTGGGGCTATTGGGGCTGGAAAAACGGATATTTTTCAGGGCCCAGCGATGCCGCCGCCTATGTCGATGAAATGAGCTACATGCTGGCGAGCCAAATCGGCGCACCAAATTCGCCGCAATGGTTCAATACCGGCCTCCATTGGGCCTATGGCATTGACGGTCCAGCGCAGGGTCACTTCTATGCTGACGAAAAAACCGGCAAAGCAACACCTGCGACAAGCGCTTATGAACGCCCGCAACCCCATGCTTGCTTCATCCAATCAGTCTCGGACGATTTGGTCGGCGACAATGGCATATTTGATTTATGGCAACGCGAAGCGCGATTGTTTAAATTTGGCTCTGGCACAGGCACGAATTTTTCTACCCTGCGCGGCGAAGGCGAAGCTTTATCCGGGGGCGGACAATCTTCTGGCCTTATCAGCTTTTTACGGATAGGGGATATTGCCGCAGGCGCGGTAAAATCTGGCGGCACGACGCGCCGAGCCGCGAAGATGGTCATCGTTGATATTGATCACCCAGATGTCGAAGAGTTTATTCACTGGAAGGCGAAAGAAGAACAAAAAGTTGCCACCTTAGTGGTCGGCTCACGGTTGCTCGACAAGCATCTGAATAAAGTGCTCGCAGCCTGTGCCGATGCCGAGGCTGGCGACGCACCTTTTGACCCAAAGCAAAACGAACTGCTGAAACAAGCCATTCGCGCCGCCAAAATCGATGCGATCCCGGACACAATGCTCAAACGGGCTCTGCAATGGGCCTCGCAAGGCTATACCGAGCTGTCGTTGGAAACATTTTCAACAGATTGGGACAGTGCCAGCTACCGGTCTGTCTTTGGCCAAAACGCCAATAATTCGATCCGTATCAACGATGATTTTCTGGCTGCGGTTGAGCAGGATAAAGACTGGGCACTGACCGCTCGGGTCGATGGCGGCGTTCATAAAACCGTTAAGGCCAATGAGCTGTGGCAGGGCATTGTCGAGGCGAGCTGGCTTTGTGCCGACCCCGCGGTGCAGTATCACGACACCATAAATGACTGGCACACTTGCGCTGCGGATGGTCAAATCCGCGGTTCCAATCCGTGCTCTGAATATATGTTCCTCGATGATACCGCGTGCAATTTGGCCTCATTGAATTTGAAAAAATTCATCA
>JAZGEB010000086.1:0-4147 GCA_036478515.1 Parvularculaceae bacterium
CGAGATTTGACGGCGACAAATTTTGTATATTCCTTGGCCAGGGTTTGCCACGAGCCCCCTGACTTATACCATTCACCTTCGGCAGCAACTGTAGATGACACCGGCCACAATAATATATTTACATGCGGCAACTGGGCGGCCAGTTCTGCTCTGGCGCGCCGAATATGGAAATCAGAGGTTACCAGAATAACCCGATTATAGTTTTTATCGATGACCCAATCCCGAGCCTCGAGCGCATTGCCGGTCGTGGTCAGAGCCGAGATGCCAAGGTCGACACAGCACGCTAGTTTTGGAAAATCGCCATCAAGCCGTTCGGCAATGGTGGCTTTGTTGGTTTGCGGGTGGACGCCGGTAATCAGCATTCGCGCGCCTTGATCTTTTTCCAGCAGAGTCAATGCAGCTCGAATGCGAGCGCCGCCGCCGCCAGTCAGCGCGACAATTCCTGTGCGTGACGCATTGTCAGCGCCAGTTGGCAAAAAGCTACTCGGCTTTTCCCGCGGCATGGTGTTGATAAACCAAGCAAAGCCGGCTGCCCAAACAAGAACAACCGTCAAAATTAGTCTGACGAGATACCTCATAAAATCCCTATCGCCGCTGTCGCCCCGAGACCTGATACGGGCTATCTAAGCGCATTTTAACTGTTCTGGCAAAGATTGGGTTAAGAAAATTGGGAATTTATCGTTATTTCGTTCACGGCCCCGGGCGATAGCCCGTGCTGCCGCAGGCGCTCTTTCGCGCTGTGAGGCAAAAGGACTTTAAAATTGCTTGGCCAATTCGCTAATGGTGGTGATCCTTGCGGTTGTTGCGCTGACCAGGCAGGTCAGCAGCGGCACGATCAGGAGCCAGGAATAACTCCAAATATCCGCTTTCAGGGCGGGGGTAAAATAGCCGGTGGCGGCACCGCCTTTGGCCCCAAAACTGATCAAAAACAAAATCGCTGCTGCGACGCTGACCCCGATCATCGCTCCGCGCAGGCCGAGGATCAAAAATCGACGCTGGACTTCCTGAGCGATAAACGCGTCCGTCGCCCCGACCAAATGGAGCAGCGTGATGGTTTGACGGTTCGCCGCAAGGCCCGCTTTGGCGGCAAATATGATGATCGCGCAGGCCGCTGCCATAACGAGGAGAAAGATAATAAAGGCGAGTAATTTTAACATCATTGCAGATGAGGCAAGAGCTTGGTTCCAAGCATCATGCGCATCAACTGTGGCGTTGGGGGCGATCACTGCAAGCTCGTCCCGGAGCAGATCAATATCGAAGCTTTGATCGGTATTAAGGGCAACACTGATAATGCCGGGCACCGGAATTTCATCGCTCAAGCCAGTGCCGAGCCAAGGTTTTAAGAGCTTGGCGCGTTCTTTCTGGCTGAGCGCATGGGCTGACACAATGCCGCTGCGACCGGCGACGACGGTGAGAACCTTTTCGGTTTCCAGATCAATCGCAGCAGGGGTTGCGCCAGTGACTTGGATGGTCAGCGCGCCTTTTAGATCATTGGTCCAACTATCAGCGGCACGATTGACGAGAAAGAATCCCGACAACGCAATGCTGGCAAGAAAGCAGATCACCGCGATGACCGCGGTTAAGGGGGCGCCAGCGGCCCCGGCTTCGGGGATCAGCGGCGCTCGGCGCTGGCGTCGGCGCGGTTGCTCAATGGTTTCGTCCTCAAGGGCCTGATCATAGGATATGTCTTGTTCCGGCGTCTGGCTCATGGCGTGTCCTCTAAATCCAGCGCTGGGTTGAGGTTATTTTCCTTGAGCGGCCCATGGAGTGTGAGTTGGCCTTCTTTCAGGCGCAGGATATTTTTACGCATCCGCCGGACCAGTCCTAAATCATGTGTAGCAACGATCACGGCGGTCCCAAGGCGGTTCAATTCGAGCAGCAATTTCATGATCTTATCGCCCATCGCCGGATCGACATTGCCGGTCGGTTCATCCGCCAATATCAGGTCTGGCTTGGACACGAGGGCTCGGGCCAAGGCGACACGTTGCTTTTCACCACCAGATAAAGTCGCCGGATAAGCGTCCATTCGGTGGCCCAGATCCACCCATGTTAATAATTCGGTTACGTCTTGGCGGTAATCACTAAGGTTAACCCCTGCGACACGCATGGGTAGGGCGACATTTTCAGAGGCGGTCAAATGGTCGAGCAGCCGGAACTCCTGAAATACCACCCCGATGCGGCGACGCAGATCGGGCAGATTTTCGCGTGGGGCTTGGCTGACATCCCGGCCGAACAGGTGGACTTCGCCTCGGGTCGGGCGATGGGCCAGATAAATCAGCTTCAGGAGCGAGGTTTTGCCCGCCCCGGATGGTCCAGTGAGAAATCTGAAGTCGCCATCGCGGATCACCATATTGACCCCATCAAGGGTGTCGTCGAGCCCATCATAGCTGAGACCGACCCGATCGAACCGGACAATCTCGTCCCGCGCTTCTGCTTCATTGATATTAAAAACGTCACTCATAGCGCCCACTTCTTTACCATTGGTCTGCCCCCACAGGTACAAAGGGACGGGTCAGCATACAAGACTGATTCTTCCCCAAAATATCGCGCTTTTAGGAGAGCTGCATGATCACGACCTGTCCTGACTGCGCCACCCAATATGAAGTTGATACCGCGCTGATCCCGACCACCGGTCGGCAAGTGCGCTGTTCTGCTTGTCAGGCCTTGTGGCATACCTATGTGCCTGATGAGACCCCAAGTGTGATTGATCTGGCCCGGCCAACACCGAGCACGCCTGCTGGACCCGGCGCGGCGATAGGGCGAGGTTATGGCGTTGCCTCGGGTGCGCGATATTCCAAACCATCCGCTGTTGGCTTTGCCCGCCCGGTTAGTTTTTCATCTTCTCAGGCCGCAACGGCCGCTTTGTTTAATACATTTGAAGATGTGATACCGCCTGGCGCTGCCCAGCACCCAACGCCCCTCGAGGGCCACATGAGCGATAGTTGGGAAGATGTCGATGACATTGAAGATATTGAAGACTTAGAGGATGATTTTGCCGATCTGTGGATCCGCGAGGGCGTCGATGCGGCGTTGGAACAGAGCAATTCGCAACCAGCGCTTTCGCCTTTTCACACGAAATTAAATGGCTTGCAGGGCGCGCTTGAACAGGCGGGGTTGATTGCGGGGGAGGATGACACGGCTGCTTCATCAAGCGCGCTGATCCCAAGCCAAGCCTCTTCAAAAGCTGCGCTGGGGCCGGTTCTTGATCAGGCCAACATGGCAGACTCAACGCGCCAAATCAGCCAAGCCAAGGAAGCCGCCAAAACATTGGCGCGTGTCGGAACAGCTTTAGTCCGAACCCAGACGAAAAAATTTATGGCACTTCCGGTCAAAATCCCGTTTGCGTCGACACCGACTGCACAAGATAAAGAAATTACACCGCAAGAAAAAATTGTCACCAATTATCGCCGTAAACTCCGTTGGCAGATGAAAAATCGGATGACGCCGTTGCGGTTGATGAGTTGGTTGTTATTTGCGTCGGTTATTCCGGGCTTGCTGTTTGCAGGTCATAAATATCGAACCCAGATCATGGACCGGATGCCGCGCACAACGGCGCTTTATGCGATGATCGGTCTGGCCCCGGTTTCAAAAGTTGAGTTGATTGATGTGTCGCATCGTTATGCGATGTCAGATGGCGGCCCGGTGATTGAGTTGCGCGGTGTAATCCGGAATAATGGCGACCATCCTCTGCTCGCCCCGCAAGTGAGCGTTGGGGCTTACAATTGGACCGGCCGCAAGATTGATAATTGGATCGTTGATATTCCAGTCCGAGCTTTGCAGCCGGGTATGGAGACGCCCTTTATTGCGCGGGCCGATGCGCCGGTTGGGGTCAGTCAGGTCCGCATGTCCGTTCTCGATACCGCGAATGGCGCTCGCGATATTACGCCTTTTGCGGCGATTGAAAGCAATGAGAGATTTTTTATCCAGCGGACAAATTCAAGCTGGGGCGAGGACACATTGCAGACCACCCCGGTTGAAGAAAATAAGTAAGAAGTAGGGGCGGACTTCTTTCTCGACGGCCACAGGGCTTTTATGCCGACATTTTTTTAACCGTTTAGCGCATCCCCGGCGAAGGCCGGGGCCCAGCTCTGGACGCGCTAGCGGGCGGCGTTAACAGCGATGGACCCCGGCCTACGCCGGGGAGACG
>JAZGEB010000087.1:0-4170 GCA_036478515.1 Parvularculaceae bacterium
GGGTCAATATTATTGAGGTGACCTTGCGCACCGAGGCGGCCAAGGACGCGATGAAAGCGATTACAAAATCGGTTCCCGAGATGGTGCTTTCGGCGGGCACGGTGACCAATATGGATCAGTTCAAAACTGTCGCTGACTTGGGCTGTAAATTCGCGATCTCGCCGGGGTTGACCGAAAATCTCGCTAAAGACATGCACATGGTTGATATTCCTTTATTGCCCGGCATTGCTTCTTCATCTGACATTATGCGCGGTCTTGATTATGGGCTAGAGCGGTTCAAGCTGTTCCCGGCGGTCAATGTTGGCGGTGTCGGGATGCTCAAAGCCCTTGGCGGTCCGTTCCCGGATGTTCGCTTTTGTCCAACTGGCGGGATTAATATCGACAATGCAGCCGCGTTTTTAGCGCTGAAAAATGTCCATTGCGTCGGCGCGTCATGGCTGGCCGCTCGCGACCTCATCAAAGCAGGCAATTGGACCGAGATCACCAACCGAGCCAAGCAAGCCGCCGCGCTCGGGTAGGGGCGCAAGTTTGTTGGTTGTGATAGAAAGAAAGATGTCATACCCCCAACCATCATCCAGAACCGAGTTCGGGATGATGGTTGGGGGTATGTCGATGATCCCACAGATCAGCGCGCTCGTTAATAACAGTAACGAAGTCCGAGAGCAGTGACTACGGCTATGGAATGTTAATATCGCTAGAGGTCATCATGACTGTGTTCATGGAGTGCGTAACTATTTAAGTCATCACAAAGCGTAAATATTTGGTTTTCGAGCCATGGCCGCGTGGAAAAATAATCTTCTACTGATAAGCATTGGCTTATAAGGTTGTTCATATCGCGAGCATCTTGTTGACCATCTACGGAACCATAAGAATAATTAAATAAGTACATAATTGCAAATCCCCCTACCCATCCTTTAGCAAGATTATTATCTTTTGACTTGCATGTAATCCACGCGGAGCCACAAACAATAAGTGGTGGCAAGAAAGTAATATTTGAATCATCAATGAACTCAGCAGCTAAGAAAATGATGAATCCTATAATGTATAGATGAGATGACTTCATGATTTAGGATTTGGTATACACCATAATACTTGATGGCATTCAAAATAGTCAATACTTTTCGGGTCCTCGCGTAAAGTTTGAAGAGCAAAATCACCTGCTGATTTTACGTTGCTTCTATGCATACAAGCTGAGATAAACCAGCCCGGTAAAAATGCCCACCAATGCCAATTGAAACTCAAGTATACAGAATATATTAAAATACTGAATGCCAAAAAATTCCATAAATTAATGGCAAATGAATAGCCAATATTAAATGGTTTGAAAATATTAGGGTTATTATAAAGTTTTTTGATATCAAGAACTAGGCACGTACCGTTATCGTACTTTCGACTAGGCCTTCTGTGAAAATTCCAGTGAATGGATTAGTCATATACTCTAGTTTTAATACTATATGTTCCCCCATACTTAGTAATATCTAGTGCGGGCAGAATATCATAATATTTTTAACATGGAGTTAAGTGTGAGCTGCGAAACCGCACCTCGAAGGACTAACCCCACCCCGCCGCGATTACTTCTATCTCGATGAGCCAGTTTTCATCTAAGGTCTGGGCGATGATCGCGGTGGTTGGAATTTTGCGACCGTTCAGGGCTTTCAATCGGGCTTGAGCGTTTTTCTCCGCATAGGACGCATCGCGCAAATAGCTGGTCAGTCGAACAATATTGTCGGTGGTCATATCGGCGCTGGCCAGAATAGTCCGCAGATTGCGCCAGATCAGTTCAAGCTGGGCATCAATGTCTTTGCCCGCGACGCCGGTTTCATCCAGCCCCATGGTGCCGCTGATAAACAGCATCTTGCTCGGGTTTTGAATTTCAACCGCGTGGACATAATCATCCGCCGGATAAATACCCTCCGTCGGGTTATGGTCTTGTTTTTTCATCGCTTTATCCCGCCCACGGATCATAGGTGCCAAAGCTCCATAAATGGCCTTCGCAATCGCGGGCAGCATAATCCTTGCCGCCATAAGGTTGCTCGGTTAGCGGCTTGACGATATCTGCCCCGGCCTTTTGGGCTCTGGCAAAATGGGCGTCTGGATCATCAACGACCAGAAAAATGCCCATGGTTGAGGCGCCGCCGGTTTCGTCCGGGTGGGTCATGATTTTTTTACCATCTCCACTATCATTGCCCATACCAACCCCGGCGGTACTGATCATCACCATGGCTTTGCCGCAGGTGATTTGCGCGTGGACAATAATTTCATCATCGCCCTCGCCATGAGGCACGACCAGTCTGGTCTCAAAACCAAAGGCTGTCTCGAGCCATTTGATCGCTGCTTTGGGGTCGCGATATTGTAAATTTGGAATAGCGCCATGGATGCTCATTTGTTCTCTCCTTTTGGGCCACTGTAATTCAGCCTTCCCCCGGCGTCGAGGGCTGCTACAAGGGAGGCTCATAACAGGAGACCCCGATGGATTTTGAGCATTCCCCCCTTGCTAAGGACTATATCGCCCGTGTCGAAGCCTTCATGTCAAAATATGTGATCCCGGGGGAGCAGGAATACTTCCGTCAGTTGCAGGCGTTTGGCCCAGATGAGCGTTGGCAACAACCGCCGGTGATAGAGGAGCTTAAAGTTAAAGCCAGAAAGGCGGAATTGTGGAACCTGTTTCACCCCGATCCAAAATTTGGAGCTGGCTTGTCGAATGCTGATTATGCACCCTTGGCAGAAATTATGGGGCGCAGTCATATCGGCCCGGAAGTGTTTAACTGCGCCGCGCCAGATACTGGCAATATGGAAGTGTTGTCACGCTATGGCACGCCAGCACAACAAAAGGCCTGGCTGACACCGTTGCTGGCGGGGGACATTCGCTCAGCCTTTTTGATGACCGAGCCCGATGTGGCGTCTTCTGATGCGACTAATATCGAAACCGAGATCATCGAAGATGGCGATGATTATATCATCAATGGCCGCAAATGGTGGTCATCGGGAGCAGGGGATCTGCGCTGTAAAATTTATATTGTCATGGGCAAGACCGATAAAACCGCTGCGAAGCACCAGCAGCAAAGCATGATCCTAGTGCCAGCGGATACGCCGGGCGTCACCGTCGAGCGGCATTTGCCGGTGTTTGGCTATGATGACGCGCCCCATGGGCATATGGAAGTTGCGCTCAAAAATGTTCGGGTGCCGAAGGAAAACATGTTGCTCGGTGCGGGCCGTGGTTTTGAAATTGCTCAAGGCCGGCTTGGCCCTGGTCGGATTCACCACTGTATGCGGACCATCGGCGCGGCCGAACGGGCGCTGGAATTGATGGTCAAGCGGCTGGCATCCCGCGAGGCCTTTGGCAAACGCATCATTGAGCATTCAGTTTGGGATGAGCGCATCGCCAAAGCGCGGATTGATATTGAGATGAACCGATTGCTTTGTATGAAAGCGGCGTGGATGATGGATACAGTTGGCAATAAGGTGGCGCGCGGTGAAATAGCGATGATCAAAGTTGCGGCGCCAAATATGGCTTTGAAAATCATTGATGATGCGATCCAAGCCCATGGCGGCGGCGGGGTTTCGGAAGATTTTCCCCTTGCTTATATGTATGCCGGACAACGCACGCTACGCTTGGCCGATGGGCCAGACGAAGTCCATTGCCGGGCGATCGCGCGGATGGAAGCTAAGCGGTACACGAATTAAACGAGGTGTTTATATGCTAGAGCTGAGACCAGGTTGTGAATGTTGCGATAAGGCGCTGCCGCCAGAAAGTACTGAGGCGCGGATATGTACATTTGAATGTACCTTTTGCAGCTCATGCGTCGATCAGAAGTTCAACGGCGTGTGCCCAAATTGCGGCGGCAATTTTGTCTCCCGGCCAATCCGCCCGGCGACGCGCTTAGAGAAGTTTCCGGCGACGACAAAGCGGGTGTTTCATCCCGAAGGGTGTCGCTAATCCGCCTCGTCCTTCGAAGGCGCTTTGCGCCGCCTCATCTTGAGGTGCGACCGAAGGGAGCCTCGAAGGATCCGCCATATTCATGTCACTCAGATTAGTTTACAATCCTCGGCGAATGAGGATTTTCGATCAGTACTCTTAGCAGGAGAATTTTCAATGTTGCGCTCTTTACGACATATCATCATCGGGGCGACCGTTCTTATGGTGGCGGCCTGCTCAAGCGTGGGGCCGGA
>JAZGEB010000088.1:0-3790 GCA_036478515.1 Parvularculaceae bacterium
CGCTAAACCCGAACCAGTAATAGCGCCGCCCGCGCAAATCTTCGCGTTCCTCTGCATAAAGAGAAAGTTGATCGCGCATCCCCTGCCGGGTAATTTGCACCGGACCACATTCTTGCGGCGGCTTATCCGGAAAATTAATGTTAAGGGCGATATGGTCAGGCCAGCCTTTGGCGATGAGTTTGCGCAAAATATCCGGCGCCAATTCACGCGGAGTTTGCCAATGGACTTTATCTCGTGAGAACCGCGACAGCGATAAGGCCACCGATGGCAGCCCCAATGTCATGCCTTGCAAGGCCGCGGCGATGGTCCCTGAAAATGTCAAATCCTCAGCCAGGTTTTGGCCATTATTGATCCCGGACAAAACCAGATCAGGTTTTTTCTCGGCCAGTAAATGGGTCACCGCAATCTGAACGCAATCGGTTGGCGTCCCAGAGACCGCATAACGCTGATGGCTGACTTTGCGCAAGCGCAACGGGTCAGAGAGTGTCAGCGAGCGCGAGACACCGGACTGATCGGTCTCCGGCGCCACGGTCCAGACATCGTCTGATAAATCCCGCGCGATCTCTTCGAGAACGTCCAACCCTTCGGCGTGAATGCCATCATCATTTGAAACTAATATCCGCATAAATTAGATCCTTTGGCGATACTTTACTCCCCCACTTGCGGGGGAGGTGTCGAGCATAGCGAGACGGTGGGGGTCTGTCTTTTCAATTCTATAGTCACCCATTGAAGGCATATCGTGGCCCCCTCCGCCCTACGGGCACCTCCCCCATAAGGATGGAGGAGGAAGTCATTCAGTTCCTCAGCCAATTATTTTTTTACCGCCCATATAAGATTGTAACACATCAGGAACTGCAATTGTACCATCCGCCTGCTGATAATTTTCCAATACAGCAATCAGTGTGCGACCGACCGCGAGGCCAGAGCCATTTAGCGTATGGACAAATTGCGCTTGTTTCTCGCCGGTTTTGCGATAGCGTGCTTTCATTCTGCGGGCTTGAAAATCGCCAGTGTTAGAAACAGAAGATATTTCCCGATAGCGGCCTTTGCCACCATCTTGCCCCGGCAGCCAAACCTCAATGTCATAGGTTTTGCGCGCGCCAAAGCCGGTATCACCGGAACATAAAACCATGGTCCGGAACGGTAAATCGAGCCGCTTCAAAACCTCTTCGGCGCAAGACAACATCCGCTCATGTTCAGCTTCGCTTTGCTCTGGGGTGGTGATCGAAACCAATTCGACTTTTGAAAATTGGTGCTGGCGGATCATCCCCCTGGTGTCGCGGCCCGCTGACCCGGCCTCAGAACGAAAACATTGGGTCCAAGCGGTAAAGCGCTTGGGCAATTCTTCTTCGCTCATAATACTGTCCCGGACTAGATTGGTCAGGGTCACTTCGGCGGTTGGGGTGAGATAAAAATCTTGGTCCGCATGAAACAGATCTTCTTCAAATTTTGGTAATTGCCCGGTGCCCAACAGCGCTTGCTCTTTAACCAAGACAGGCGGCACTACTTCTTCATAGCCAAATTCTTCTGTGTGCAAATTAAGCATGAAATTAGCCAAGGCGCGTTCTAACCGCGCCAAATCCTTTTTCAGCACCACAAAGCGCGCGCCAGAAAGGCTCGCCGCCAGATCAAAATCCATTTGTGGGCCGGTAGAAGAGGTCAGCTTCTCGCCAAGCTCGAAATGCTCTTTGGCGTTGGCAATTTTGGTCGGCTCCCCATGGCGATGGGCCTCGCGATTATCGCTTTCATCAGCGCCGTCCGGAACTTCCTGCTCCATGATATTGGGCAGACCCATCAAAATCTCATCCAAGCTTTCGGCCTTGGCTTTTTGCGCAATTTCGGCAGCTGCTAAATCATCCTTCATCGCCGCTACTTTTGCTTTTAACTGCTCAGCCAGTGCCTTGTCGCCCTTGCCCATAGCCGCGCCGATTTGTTTAGAGGCGGCATTGCGCTCGGCCTGCAAATCATTCATTTTTTGGGTCAGCCCGCGCAATTCCAGATCAGCCGCGACCAGCACAGATGCCACCGGCGAGACTTTGCGCCGAGCCATAGCTTGGTCAAATTCTTGTGGGTTTTCGCGGATATATTTGATGTCATGCATGGGCGGGGTCTCTTAAGCAAGCTATGGGCTCTCGCCATGTACCCTGCCCCGTCCGGCGGGTCCAGCCTCGAGGGCGCGTCTCGACATAAATCTGCAAGATAGTATTGTCTCTTGCAGCGAAATGAGTAGGCTCTGACTTCCCAGATTGTGGCCAACAATCAGCACCCACTTTTTAGGAGAAATCATGGTGACTAAAAATGCTTTTTATGCACAATCTGGCGGTGTAACCGCCGTCATCAACGCATCAGCCTGCGGGGTTATTCAAACCGCCAAAAAATACAGCGACAAGATCGGCACTGTCTACGCCGGTAAAAACGGCATTATCGGTGCACTGACCGAAGAATTAATCGACACCAGCAAAGAAACTGACGAAGATATAGCAGCGTTACGACACACCCCGTCCGGTGCGTTTGGCTCTTGTCGCTATAAAATGAAAAGCCTTGAACAAAACAAGCAGGAATATGATCGCTTGATTGATGTCTTCAAAGCCCATGATATTGGCTATTTCTTTTATAATGGCGGTGGTGACTCGGCTGACACCTGTTTGAAAGTGTCTCAGCTTTCTGAAAAGATGGGATACCCGATACAAGCCATTCATATCCCTAAAACAGTTGATAATGATCTTCCGATTACAGATAATTGTCCCGGCTTTGGTTCCGTTGCTAAATATATTGCCGTTTCAACCAGAGAAGCCAGTTTCGATGTCGTCTCGATGGCAGAAACATCCACCAAAATATTTGTTCTCGAAGTCATGGGCCGTCATGCGGGCTGGATCGCCGCAGCGGGCGCGTTAGCGGCGGATGAAAAAAATGATATACCGGTGGTGATACTGTTTCCGGAAATCGAATTTGATCAGGATAAATTCCTTTCCCTAGTCAAGAGCAAAGTCAAAAGCCATGGCTATTGCAGTATTGTTGTTTCCGAAGGAACGATGTGGCCCGATGGTCGTTTCCTCGCCGAACAGGGCACCCGCGATGATTTTGGCCATGCCCAACTTGGCGGCGCAGCGCCAGTTATCGCAAACATTGTAAAACAGGCATTTGGCTACAAATATCATTGGGCGGTTGCTGATTATTTGCAACGCTCCGCCCGCCATTTAGCCTCAAAGACGGATGTTGAGCAGGCCTATGCCTTGGGCAAAGCGGCTGTTGAAATGGCCATGGCTGGAAAAAATTCAATCATGCCCGCTATAATCCGAACTTCGAACAATCCCTACAAATGGGAAATTGGGGAAGCAGATTTAACTGACGTCGCCAATGTCGAAAAAATGATGCCTAAAGAATATATCAGCGAAGACGGGTATGGCATTACCGAGGCGTGCCGGGAATATTTACTGCCCTTGATTGAAGGCGAGGCATACCCGCCTTACAAGAATGGTATGCCTGAATATGTCACCCTAAAAAAACATCTGGTCGAAAAGAAATTGCCTCTATTCGCTTTGAAATAGAACTTCCTTTTTCAATTTCAGCTAATGCCGGGTCCAAGGGTCAAAACAACTTCAAGTCGGTGTGGTTATTTTAAGTCTTCAATTCGGATTAGAGACGGCGCTTGGCTTGCAAAATCCTTGCCGCCGATTTCCCGAACAGCGTTGTGCATATCACAAACTTTGGTCGCATGGGTGGTCAGCACCACATCAGCCTCTCCCCCATCATCACCCATTGGCGATGGCTGGACTAGGCTGTCAATCGA
>JAZGEB010000089.1:0-3170 GCA_036478515.1 Parvularculaceae bacterium
CCGAACACAGCACCCGCGGACGGGATATTTGAGAAAAAAACCCCGCAACAATATGTTGCCCTGATGACAGCTAAGGGCATCGACGCCCAAATTGTCCAACTCAATAATGGCGAACAAACGATCCTCATAAAGAACGGCGAAAGTGCTTTTTACATGAAGCCCATCTGCTGCGATACCAACGATGGGGAATGCTACGGGGTTCAGACTTACGCCTTCATCAAGCCGAATGGGATCAGCAATGATCGGTTGAACCAACTAAATTTGAACCATTTGTTTGTCACCGGCCATGTTCTTGAAAACAGACTATTGGTTAAACGAGCTACGTCGTTCATTGGCGGCGTCTCGACAGATCATTTCTACGCTAGTACGGCTGTCTTTATTGCCGACTTAAATACGATGGTCGATTCAGTGAGAAAAGCGACAACCCTTGTGCAAAACCAGCAAGATGAAAAAATCACAGCCACGGCTGTCGCTTTCAGCACGGATATTGCTCAAGCCGGACGCGAGCTCAACGCGTTGGATGGTTTTATCGGACGGGTTGATGGTGTTGCCATCAGTGCACGGACGGTTTCTACCGAATTTGATATGCCAGAAGGCCTCAAAGCCTATCTACCCCAAACCGACTAGCCAGTTAGCAAAGCCGGGTCTATTGGCGCGACGCTATCGGCCCCAGCAACCACCGCCGGAGCTAAGCCTTCGGCCCGTGGTAAGATGTTGTCCATATAAAACCCGGCTAGCGCAACTTTCGATTGATAGAAATCTCCAGTATCCCCAGCTGCCTCGGCTGCTTTGGCTGCAGCGAGCGCGCCTTTGGCTAAATAATGAGCCCCGGCAACATAGCCAAACTGATCAAGATAAGGTGTCGCCCCAGCGAGGCCGTGATTAGGGTCATTTGAACCCATGGCGTCAACCATCCAGCCGGTTGTTTTGGCCAGCGTCTCTGCTCCCTGCTTCAACCCTGTGGCCATCGCTTGTAAACGCTTGTCACTGGTATTATGTAAGGCGGCTGCATTTTTTTGCACATCGTCTAAAAAATCGCGGGCTAATTTGCCGCCGCCCATACCGAGCTTGCGGCCGACAAGGTCGATTGCTTGAATACCATTCGTGCCCTCATATACACCACAAATCCGCACATCGCGCATATGCTGGGCGGCACCAGCTTCTTCGACAAAGCCCATGCCGCCAAAAACTTGCACGCCAATAGACGTGCTTTCATTAGCTCGGTCAGACGCAAAGGATTTGGAAATCGGCGTTAGCAATTCTTCGCGCTCTTTCGACCGCTGGCGTATTTCTTCACTGGCACCAATATGGGCAAGATCATAATTCACCATATTTGCATAGCAAACCGCGCGCGACGCTTCCGTTAAAGATTTTTGCAAATATAAATTACGCCGAACATCCGGGTGCTGAATAATCGACACTGGGTCGCCGGTTTTGACCCCAAACGCCCGGCCTTGCTTGCGCTCTTGGGCAAAGGCCAAAGCCGCTTGAAAGCTGCGCTCGCCAACTGAGACTGCCTGCATGCCAACATCAATGCGCGCCGCGTTCATCATCACGAACATATTTCTCAGGCCTTGGTTTTCCTGACCCACCAAAGTACCCAGGCATTCGCCCTTATCGCCATAAGCCATCGAGCAGGTTGGGCTGCCATGTTGGCCCATTTTATGTTCCAGCCCGGTGACCCACGCATCATTGCGCGCGCCAAGAGAGCCATCAGCCGACACATGAAATTTCGGCACTAGGAACATCGATACGCCGCGTGTGCCCTCCGGCGCATCAGGCAATCGCGCCAACACCAGATGGCAAATATTCTCGGCCATATCGTGGTCACCATAGGAAATAAAAATCTTGTTGCCGGTGATCTTATACTGACCATCCCCGGTCGGTTCGGCTTTGGTGCGCAAATTAGACAGGTCTGAGCCTGCCTGAGGCTCGGTCAAATTCATCGTCCCGGTCCATTCGCCGCTGACCATTTTCGCCAGGTATTTTTGCTTTTGCTCATCAGTGCCATAAGCGAGCAATGCTTTGACCGCGCCGGTGGTCAGGCATGTCCCCATGGAAAACCCAATACACGCCCCGAACAACGCATCTGACACCGTCAAAGCCAAGGTCTGCGGCAGACCTTGGCCGCCATATTCAGAAGGGAAGGCCAAGGCGTTCCAGCCACCTTCAACATATTGGCGATAGGCTTGGACAAATCCCGGGCTGGTAATGACATTCCCATCTTCCAGCCTTGCGCCTTGGTTGTCGCTGGTCTGGTTCAATGGTGCGATGACGTTATCGGCCAGCTTGCCGACTTCCTCCAGCACCGCCATCACCAAATCATCAGACAAGTCTTCATAAGCGCCGCTATCGACCAGTCGCTGAAAGCCAGCCATGTGGGTCAAAGCGAAGTGCATGTCGCGGATCGGGGTTGTGTAAGTCATGTGGCGGCTCCCTGCTGTCCACCGCCTATATAGAGCCAGCGGTCAGAAAAATGTAGCATTCTTCGCAGTTGTGACCCAAAAAGCCGGGATGACGACAATGCCGAAACTATCCTTAAAGACGATCGAGCGCGCCGCTGCTCATCTTAGCGCTGGCGAGTTGGTGGCTGTGCCGACTGAGACGGTTTACGGGCTGGCCGCAGATGCAAGCAATGACATTGCCATCGCGCGGATTTTTGCGGCCAAAGCGCGTCCGAGTTTTAACCCGCTAATCGTCCATGTGCCCGACCTGACCATGGCGGCAATGCTCGGTCGCTTTTCAACCCTGGCCCGAAAACTGGCAACAGAATTTTGGCCCGGCCCTCTGACATTGGTTGTGCCTCGGCGCGCCAACATCCCTGTTTCCAAACTGATATCAGCTGGCCTCGACACGATCGCCCTGCGCGTTCCAGACGCACCGATTGCCCGCGATTTGCTCGCCGCCTTTGGCAAACCCTTCGCGGCACCGAGCGCCAATCCATCCGGCCAGATCAGTCCGACCACCGCGCCTCATGTGCGCAATGGTCTGGGGGATAAAGTCGCGATGATCCTCGATGGCGGCCCGTGCCCGGTCGGGATCGAATCGACTATATTGGCGATTGACGAGAATGACGTGACTTTGCTGCGCCCCGGCGGTGTGGCGATTGAGGAAATCGAAGCGCTGATTGGCCCGGTGACACGGCCAACGAGCAGCGCCATTCTCGCGCC
>JAZGEB010000090.1:0-5759 GCA_036478515.1 Parvularculaceae bacterium
ACCGCTTCTTCGCCCGTGGGCAAGACTACAGGCACAACGGGCAATTTATATTTGCGTGAAAAATCAAGGTCGCGCTGGTCATGGGCTGGGCAAGCGAAAATCGCGCCGGTGCCATAAGTTGAGAGAATGAAATTCGCGACATAGACCGGCAAGGCTTCCCCGCTGAAGGGATGCTTCACTGTCACTGGCAACTTAAAGCCATTCTTCTCGGCTTTTTCGATGGCCTCTTCCGAGGTGCCCCCGGCCTGACACTCGGCAATAAAACGTTGCAGCGCTTTGTCACCCTTGGCAAAGTGCTCCGCTAACGGATGGTCTGCGGCAACGCCGACAAAATTTGCGCCAAAGAGCGTATCAGGTCTTGTCGTGTAAATTTCGATTGTGTCGTGGCCGGTCACTTTCTCATTTAAGTGGAAATGCATTTGCAAGCCTTTGGATTTGCCAATCCAATTGCTTTGCATGGTTTTAACGTGGTCAGGCCATCCCGCAAGACGGCCATCATCCAGAGCTTCGAGTAAATCATCAGCGCGGTCCGTGATTTTCAAAAACCACTGCGCCATTTTGCGCCGCTCAACCGGGGCACCGGAACGCCAACCTTTGCCATCAATCACTTGCTCATTGGCGAGTACTGTGTTGTCGACCGGATCCCAATTGACGATGCTTTGTTTGCGTTCGACAAAACCTTTCTGCCAAAACTCGAGGAACATTTGTTGTTCGTGGACGTAATATTCCGGATCACAAGTGGCAAATTCGCGCGACCAATCAATTGCCAAGCCAATGCGTTTTAACTGGGTGCGCATTTGCGCGATATTATTATAGGTCCATTCGCGGGGCTGGCCGCCGGTCGCCATAGCTGCGTTTTCCGCTGGCATGCCAAAGGCGTCCCACCCCATCGGATGGAGCACGTTAAAGCCTTTGGCTTTTTTATAGCGGGCAATGACATCGCCCATGGCGTAATTGCGCACATGACCCATATGGATGTGGCCGGAGGGGTAGGGAAACATTTCAAGCACATAATATTTCGGCTTGTCGGTTGATTGTTCCGCCTTAAAGCTTTGCGCGTCTTCCCAGCGCTGGCGCCATCTGCTTTCGGTTTCATGGATATTATATTTGGTCATGGGGGAGAGGTTTTTCTATTTTACAAGAGACTTTGCAAGGGACAAAAAAACCCGCGCGGGAAGGCGCGGGCTTTTTTAAAAAGGGGATGCGCTGGCGTGTTAGTCGCCGATTGAATTGAGGCGGAGCTCGCGGGCTCTGGTCAGAATAGCGTTTTCAAGCTCTCTTGCAGTTGCTGGATTAACTTGCGCATCGATCCAGCCTGCCGGGGTTAGTTGTTGCTTGAAGACAGATACCCGTAGCGCATCAGCGCGCAAGGCGGTGTCGAGAATGAAGACATTGGTTTTGAAGCGCTCATTTGGCGTGCTCGGATTACCATACCAGTCGGAGATGATGATCCCGGCGATCGGGTCGGCCGAGAATATCGGCATAAAATTGAGGGTTTCCAGCGAGGCATTCCATAAATAGCGATTGACGCTGGAAGCTGAGCCCGCTTTGCCCGCATAAGAGGGCAGGGTCGCGGGTTTGCTGGATTTCGACTTAGTTGAGCCACAGGCAGTAAGGCCCAGGGCAAGTAAGCTAATGCCTAAAGTAACAAGGCTTGTTTTGGTTGCGAAACGTGAAAAGGCTTGCGTCATCAGGGACTGGCTCCGAGATTAAGATTTGAACAAAAAGGGTGGCTAAAATTAACCTATCGTGGCTTTCCTATCACAAACGTCAAATTCATCAAACACAATGATTGGCCTCTTGTTGACCGATGCCTATATTTAGGGCCTAAAAGAGCTTGAGAGTAAGGGGCCGTCCCGGAATTTGTTATAAATTAACAGTACGTTAGGTGACATCCTGCCATATTGGCTTAGGGTGCTAAAAAGAGATTAAAAGACCGCCAGATGAGCAACACAATGAAACAGATGAGAGCCGGATGCGGGCGCGGGGGTATAATCGCCCTTTTCGCTGGTCTGTTGCTGCCTGTTTCGGCATTCGCGCAAAATGATGGACCGATTGAAATTTCCGGCGAAGCGTCGGTCGTCATTGGAACCGCGGATGGCGTGTTGGCCTCGGATGCTGATGCGCGGGTGAAACTGAAATCATCGACCTTACTCGAGTCCGGCCTTGAAATTGGCGGTGTTCTCGAAGCCCGGGTTGATGGCGACACACCTGAGCAGGCATCGACCCAAGGGCGCTATTCCGGCTTTGCTGCTGGCGGTGCCAGAGGCGTTGGGCCGATGACCGGCGACGCTTATTTGCAAGGCGCTTATGCCTATGCGCGCGGTGGCTTCGGCTTGGTCTCGCTTGGCCGCGATAATGGTGTTGCCAGCGAATTAGCGATTACCTCGCCAACAATTTTCCGGGCGATTGGGGTCAATGATTGGAAAACCGATCTCACCGGCCTCAATGATGTGCAAACGGTCAATGATTTTTCTGGTTACTCAACCAAACTGACCTATATGCCGCCGGCAAATTTCCTTGGCGGTATTCTCGGCGGTTTGCAGCTTGGTGTTTCTTATGCGCCAGAGTTAGAGAATTGCGGCGATGGTTTATGTGAGCCACTCTCCCCAATTGAAAGTGATGCGCTGGCTGCCGCGGTGGTGCCTTTAACCAATGCGACGTATGAAGATGTTCTTGAAACGGCGCTGTATTATGAAAAAGCCATCGGCACGGGCGACCGACGGATGACTTTCGGTCTTGGTGCTAGCTTCTTGACCGCGCAAGGTAGTGACCTCAATGCGACTATAACGCCGTCACTGACCGATGATTACGAAGCCTATTCTGTTGGCGTCAATGTTGCTTATGGCGGCTTGACGGTTGGCGGTTCTGTCAAAAATAGCAATGCTGGCCTCGCTAATGATGAAGATGGCTATCTCGCTTTTGATACTGGCGTGACTTATGAAACCGGCAAATGGGGCTTTATGCTGGGCTATGGCGCCGCTGATTCAGACCGCTTGTCTGGCTCAAATGCGTTGTTGTCGGATTTCTATCGTGAAACCCAAAGTGCGCAAGCGGGCATCTCTTATGTCTTCGACCATGGGGTAACACTTGGGGCGGCGGCGCAATTTGTCGATGTTACCAAATCTGATGTGATTGGCGGCGACGAAGAATCAGCCGCAATGATGTTTGAAAGCAATTTCAAGTTTTAAGCTTTATGCTTTCACTTCGCATTGCTCGTCTTCGCGAAAAAACTGATCCCCGCAAAACCACTCAAACCCGTCTGTTTTAATTGCCGATGCGTGTACTGATTAATGCCGCCAAGGCCGATGATTGGCGTGGTTGCAGCGGCGGTGATTTTTGCCAAACTGTCCGCTGTGAAAGCTGTTGCACCGGGATGGGATGTGCTTGGAAAAACCGGTGATACGAGGAGCGCGTCAAGCCCAACACCATCAAGCAAGACCAGATCGTCTTCTGAATGGCACGATGCCGTCAGCAAGTGAGCAGGCCATTTAGCGCGCAGCTCTTCGGCCTGGTGGTGCTGCCATTGCGGCACATGGACCCCATCTGCCTGAAGGTGCTTCGCCAGGGCGGCATCGCCAGCAACGAGCAATTTCATGCCTTGGCGTTTGGTGATGCGCCGCCATTCCTGGCCTAGGGCTTCGCGGTTTGGCACCTCATAATCGCGAAAAATGACCGCCACGTTCTTGGCCAGATTTACGGGTAACGCGGCGATAATTTCCATCCCGCCGGGTAGTCGTTGTTGATCGCTCATCAGCAGTAAACAAAAGGGCAGCGCTGCATTTCCGGCATTGAGCCGCCGAGCCGTGCGGGTTATGTCTTCGAGGGTTGCAAATTTATGGGTCATAAGGGGCGATTATGCCTGAAAATACATCAGTCGAAAACCTTCAAACCGTGCGGGAAAATATTGCAAAAGCGCTGACCCAAGCGGACCGCCCGAAAAGTAGCGTGACCCTCATCGCTGTGACCAAAAAATTTGATGCAGATGACATACGCCCAGTGCTCGACGATGGGCATCGGACCTTTGGCGAAAACAGAGTGCAAGAAGCGGCCGGTAAATGGCCCGAGCTTCGGGCCGCTTTTGACGGGATTAAATTGCATCTCATCGGGCCATTGCAAACCAACAAGGTCAAAGACGCAGTGGCCTTGTTTGAGGTGATTGAAACAGTGGATCGGCCAAAACTTGCAAAAGCAATTGCTACAGAAATGACCAAAACAGATAAGCGCCCTTGCTTGATGGTGCAGGTCAATACCGGCGCGGAGACGCAGAAAGCCGGCATTGCGCCGAGCGAAACCAAGGCATTTGTACAACAATGCCGCGATGAGTTTGGCCTCACCATTAGCGGCCTGATGTGTATTCCGCCAGCTAATGAAAACCCAGCGCCGCATTTTGCGCTTTTGACAAAACTTGCCCGAGACTGTGACGTCTCTTTGCTCAGTATGGGGATGAGTGCTGATTATGAAATGGCAGCGCAGCTCGGCGCGACGCATGTGCGGGTTGGGTCGGGAGTTTTTGGGCAACGGCCAAGTATTTAAGCCCGCTGGACAATTAGCACGCTGTGCTGATCCACAAGGGCCAGCACTTGGCGCATATTCTCTTGGCTTATCGCGATACAGCCCTCAGTTGGCTGCAAGCCTTCTTGGTCAGATTTGGCGAGATGAAAAAAAATCGCGCTGCCTTTATGCGGGCTTGCCGGGTCGAGGTTATAATCGAGCACGATACATAGATCATAGGCATGATCGTCGCGCCATAATTTTTCATGGGAGGCGGCATAAGGCAACGTCACGGCGCTATTATAAGCCGCATCGAGTGGTGCATCGCACCAGCCATCGCTCTCGCTTATCGCAAAGCTTGGCAGTCCGGTTTGGGGGGGCGATAGCCGATCAGCCCGATAATAAAGCCGCACCAGCCGCAAAGCCCCGGTTGGGGTCTTGCCGTCGCCTTCGGTTTTTGTGTCGGTCAGGCCCGCCGGACCAAGGGCACAGGGCATGGTCAGGTTGCCGCAGGTCAGCTGCCCTGTCGCCGCGCCGTCACGGGCCTTCACAATTAGGTGGGATTGTCTGTTTACCATCAATACACTTTGCAATTGAGCGATGTCGGCTAGTATGGTGCCGCACCACCTAGCGTATGCCCCTGCCGGGGAGAGAGCAAGAACGAGAAGAGGATACTGGATGGCCCGGGCGAAGAAAATATTGCTGGTCGATGATGATGATTTACTGCGCGAGACGTTACTCGACCAATTCGAGGTCCATGACGAGTTTGATGTTGAGGCGGCGGTCAATGCAGCAGACGCGATTGAGAAGGTCAAAGCTGAAGCCCATATTGACCTGGTGCTGCTCGATGTCGGTTTGCCAGACATGGATGGCCGCGAAGCGTGCCGCGTCATGCGTAAAAATGGCTTTAAATCGCCGGTGATCATGTTGACCGGGGCTGATAGCGAAGCGGATACGATTTTGGGACTTGATGCTGGCGCCAATGATTATGTCACCAAGCCGTTCAAATTTTCGGTTCTGTTGGCGCGACTGCGCGCGCATCTACGCAGCCATGAGCAAAATGAAGATGCGGTGTTCCGGGTTGGGCCTTATAGTTTTAAACCAGCGGTAAAAATGCTGGTGACCGATGATGATAAGAAAATCAAGCTGACCGAAAAAGAAACCTCGATTTTGAAATTCCTCTATCGCGCTGGCGGCAAGGCGGTGACCAGAGATGTGTTGCTTGATGAAGTCTGGGGCTATAATTCCGGGGTTACAACGCACAC
>JAZGEB010000091.1:0-3245 GCA_036478515.1 Parvularculaceae bacterium
TTCAAAGCGCGCAAGATATAAATCCGGGCACGGTTACTGATGCGGATGTTTTTGGCATTCACCTGCAAGGTGGGCAGACATGCGTGCAAGTGTTTTTCTTCCGCGCCGGCCAAAATTGGGGCAATCACGCCTTTTTTCCACGCCACGACAAAGCCGACGCATTGGACGATATACTCGGGGCGTTTTTGGCCCAGTTCTATGATAACCGCGAACCGCCAAAACTAATATTATTGAGTGAAGAAGTTCCCGACACTGAGTTATTATCGCGCGCCTTGAGCTTGCGGGGCAATAAAAAAGTGGAAATTTTTGTGCCTCAGCGCGGCGAGAAAGTGAACCTCGTGGCCCATGCGGTTACTAATGCTCGGGAATCTCTTGGGCGACGGCTTGCTGAAACTGCAAGCCAGAAAAAACTAATGCGCGATTTGACCACAACTCTTGGCCTGTCCAGCCCACCGAGGCGGATTGAGGTTTATGACAATTCCCATATTTCCGGCACCAATGCGCTTGGCGGGATGATTGTTGCTGGCGAAGAGGGGTTTATCAAAAATCAGTACAGGAAGTTTAATATAAAATTTGAAGAAACAAACACCGCTGACGACTTTGGCATGATGGTCGAGGTTTTGACCCGGCGGTTTGCAAGATTAATTGGCGAAGAAACGCCCGGCGCAGAAGTTTGGCCAGGACTGGTGGTGATCGATGGTGGTAAGGGGCACTTAAATGCGGCGATTGCAAGCATGCAAGAGGTCGGCATAGAGGTCGGCCCGGATATTGATGCTGGCCAGATTATGGTTATCTCAATTTCAAAAGGCCGCTCGACAAATGCACGAGGCGAAAAACGGGTTGATCGCACGGCCAGTTCACAAGACCAGCTATTGCTGCCGGGGCGCGAGCCCGTGACTTTACAGCCGCGCAGTGCAGTGACATTTTATTTGCAAAATTTGCGCGACGAAGCGCACCGCTTTGCCATTGGTTCGCACCGGGCCCGGCGCAAGAAACAAATGACCGCAAACCCCCTCGACGCGATTGACGGGGTTGGCGGCAAGCGCAAAAAAGCGTTGTTGCATCATTTTGGTTCCGCCAAGGCGGTGGCCCGGGCTAAAAGGGAAGACCTGGCCAGTGTTGAGGGTATTTCCGAAGCGCTGGCAATGCGGATTTACGACAGCTTTCATAAGAGTTGAAAAAGGCGCGGCCTCACGCCGTTTTGCTATCTGCCAAACAAGTCGCCAAAGACATCACCTTCATTCCATTCAGGCTTTTGATTAGCATCGGCAATTTCTTTGGCGATCAGATAGTTGATTTTGGCAAAGCGCGCGCCTTGATAATAATCAATCTTTTGCGACAGATCATCGCCGACATCATGATAATTGGTGCTCATGAATTTTTTAAATATTTTCTCGCCGCCATTGGCAAATCCAAGAAACAAAAAGACCGACGGCACGCCTTGCTTGACGAAAGAATAATGGTCTGAGCGGACAAACAAATTCATCTGCGGCACCGGATCAGGCGTCAGCGAGACGCCCATGCGCTCGGTTGCCCGCCGGACAATAGGTTCCAATGTTGAATGCTCAGCGCCAAAGGCAATGACGTCTTCAAACGGGTACAGAATAAGCGGCATATCCAGATTGACATTGGCGACCATTGTGCCGCCGGGTAGGGGGTGTTGGGCAAGGTAATCCGAGCCGATCAGGCCTTTTTCTTCGGCGGTGACAGCGGCAAATATAATTGACCGAAGGGGGCGCTGTTCCTCAGCCAAGAATGACCGGGCTGCTTCCAGCATCGTCGCCGTACCAGAGGCATTATCCATTGCGCCATTATTTATGATGTCGCCGCTCATATCGTCTTTATGCGCAAGGCCAATATGGTCGAGATGCGCGGAGAGGATGACATATTCATGTTTTAGTGTTGGATCAGATCCCTCTAACATGGCCACAACATTGCGGCTGGTGGTATCGCGAAATGTGCTGCCCAAAGAAAGACTGACTTTGCGGTTTAAGGCAAAGCCCTCGGGCTTGAAATTTTTATCGGCCTTCATCTGGTCGATTATTTCTTGATATGATTTTGCTGCGCCATCGAATAACATCGCGCTGGCTTTCGGGCTCATAATTGCCGAGGCTTCAATGCCGGGCGCGCGGTCTTTTGCGATGCCATTTTCATCAACCCAAGTTACGCCTTCTCTCGTCGCTAATTGCGCCGCGTGCTTCCAGGGAAGACGTTTTTCAAATCCTGGTGCATAAACCGTCAGGACGCCAATAGCGCCGGCAGCGCCAGCCGTTTTCATCCGGGTGATTTTGTAGTGAGCTCTAATCTCGCTTGGAATATTTTCAGGCATCGTCCCCAGCATGACGATAATTTTGCCCGCAACATCCAGGTCATGATAATCCGTATAGCCATAATCTGGCGCATCAAGGCCATAGCCGACAAACACTAAATCCCCGGTAATGGTTTTATCTTCATATTTGGCTGAGTTGCTGGTGAGGAAATCATCAATATAGGTCAGATCAAGGTTAGCGTCATCGCCGCTGAGGCGCATCGCCATTTTTTCCGGATTGCGTTTGTAGGCACGCAAGTTTACTTGTTGAAAAAAACTGTCATCTGCCGCCGCTGGCTTCAACCCAAGCGCTTGATATTGATCGGCGACATAGACCGCCGCGACATCATACCCCTCGGTACCAGCCTCCCGGCCCTTCAAGGCATCATCAGCCAGAAACGCCATATCCGCTTTAATCCGTGCGGCGCTGGCTTTCAGCGTCGCTTGTTCGGGTGAGATGGTGGTGCAAGCTGTGAGAATTGTGACGGCAAGGAGTGCCGCGTAGCGGGGTAAATTATTGACTAGAAACATTGGTTGGCCCTTCGAGGTCATAGATTCCGGCCATTAAGCCCGAAGCGCCCTCGAAGGACAAGTGACGTTAGATTTAGGTGATTTTAGCGATTTTATTATCGTCGCCCATCAACACCACGGTCGGGTGATAATTGCGCGCTTGCTCGGCTTCGAGTTGGCCATAAGTCGCGATGATGACTTTGTCGCCGGGTTCTGCCAGCCGTGCCGCAGCGCCGTTCAACATGAAACAGCCGGAGCCACGCTCCCCGGCCAAGGCATATGTTGCTAGCCGGTTGCCATTCGTCACATTCCAAATATCGACATGCTCATGGGGCAGGATATTGGCCGCGTCGAGAATGTCCTGATCAATCGCGATCGAGCCTTCATAGTGAAGGTCGGTCATGGTGATGGTGGCTCGGTGGATTTT
>JAZGEB010000092.1:0-5292 GCA_036478515.1 Parvularculaceae bacterium
GTGAGATTGGTCCGTGCCTGATTTTCTAAAGCCAGGTGAAAATGGTCAGAGAAAAACAACTGGTCGCGTGCCAAAAAACCAGCCAGTATTTTGGCCCGTCCAGGCCGATAGAGCTCCTCGGGAATGACCGCATATTCCGCTCTAATCTGCTCGCAATATCGATCATAAATGTCAGGCTCGGCCCCAAGAACCGACAGGTCCATATCGAGAAACAAAGCGCAATCATTCATCTGATCTGGGTCCAGCTGTTCGGGAATGAGGTGCGCCTCAGTCGCCTCTATCATCACTGCAGCAAAATGCAGCACTTCTGGTTCATGGGTTAAGCTCAACTCATTTAGCAGCAACACGGCGCTGGCTTTTTCATTACTGGTCTTGGGCGGGCCCGGAACCTGATAGATCGCGTCATGATAATAGATCGCCAGCTGCACCGCCTCGCGGTGGTGTAGCTGATCTTTTACCCGCTCAAACCAAGCCAATAAGACTTCAATATGGGGCCAGCTATGATAATGACGATGCGGCTGCGCATAGCGTTTTAGGAGATTGTTCAATTGGTCGGGTCTAAGCATTTTTAGGCGTCCTAGTGGTCACTCGGCCCCAAACGCTCGCTTCACGTGCCAGCGCGAAACTGCGCTTTAGCAATCGGTAATAGATCAGCTAATTGGCCCCGAATTTCTTCATCAGACACCGGCTTTCGGGCCCCATCCAAATCAGCGCGCAATTTGCGAAATACGTCTTCATCGCCGGGCTCTTCGATATCCGCCAAGACCACGGTGGCGGCATAGTCTTCCGCTTCTGTGCCATCTAAGCCAAGCTTGCCAGCGGCCCATAGTCCGATCAGTTTATCCCGCCTGGCTCTGACCTTGAAGCGGATTTCGGCATTATGAACGAATTCATTTTCAAAGCGGTCTTCCCGGTCGTCAAAAGTCGTCATATCGGTGTCTTCTCCCAAAAACTGCGCCCTCTTTCATGTAAGCATTTTTGCGATTCTCGCAATAACCCCTATATGATCTTGGAGAAACTTTTAAACTATGCAAAACCCCCTTGCCTGCCTAGAAGGAACGCTTTTTCAGAGCATCCCTGCTAAAGTTATCTACTTCGGGGTGGAATCACGGCAATTTTGACCAAAAGACGGGGTTGATAAGGGACATATCCATGGCACGCGGCAAGCTAATTTATGAAGGCAAGGCAAAAATCCTCTATGAAGGACCTGAACCGGGCACGCTGGTGCAATATTTTAAAGATGATGCGACCGCGAATAATGCCGAAAAACATGCCATCATCGATGGCAAAGGCATCCTCAATAATCGGATTTCCGAATTTATCATGCTTGGCATTGAGCGCATCGGCATCCCTACTCATTTCATAAAACGCCTTAATATGCGCGAGCAACTCATTCGTCATGTTGAGATAATTCCACTTGAGGTTGTGGTTCGCAACGTTGCTGCCGGACAATTAGCCCGCCGCCTCGGCCTCAAAGAAGGTGACGCCCTGCCGCGCTCGGTGGTTGAGTTTTATTACAAGAAGGACGAATTGAATGATCCGCTGGTCACCGAAGATTTAATCACCGCCATGGGCTGGGCCAACCCGCCGGAGATGGAAGATATGATGGCCTATGCGCTCCGGGTGAATGATTTTCTAGCTGGCCTCTTTGCCGCGGTAAATATCCGCCTTGTCGATTTCAAACTCGAATTTGGTCGCCAATATGAAGGGGATATGATGCGATTGATCTTGGCCGATGAAATCAGCCCTGACAATTGTCGGCTGTGGGATATGGATAGTAATGAAAGCCTCGATAAGGATCGTTTTCGCAAAGACCTCGGCGGCCTCACGGATGCCTATCGCGAAGTCGCCACTCGGCTCGGGATTATCAAAAAAAGTGAAACTCTTGATACGAAAGGCCCGGTACTGGTTTCTTCTAACGAAGAAAAATAATCCGGGAGCGTCATGATGAAAGCAAAAATTCACGTTACATTACGCAAAAGCATTCTCGACCCGCAAGGCAACGCGATTGAAGGTGCGCTTGCCGGTCTCGGCTTTGAGGGGGTCTCGTCGGTACGACAGGGCAAAGTGATTGAGTTGGAAGTGGCCGAAACCGATGCCGCCAAAGCCAAAGCCCAGATCGAACAAATGTGTCAAAAGCTCCTCGCTAACCCGGTGATGGAGAATTACGAAATTGAATTGGTTGCTTAATATGTCTGCCCTTGATTTAGCCATCGCCTTGACGCTGACCTTGATGCCGTTGACGCCAAACACGGCCATTCCTGCAGGCGCAGATGCCGGGGTGAAATTAATCTGTGATCAGAACTTCAAACCACTGGCCAGTGCGATTTACAAAACCGACCCGGTGGCTGATCCAGTGCTGTTGCGGAACACCTCGTCCCTGACCAAAGATAATGTGACCTATTTGATCACCCAAAAAGGTCATGACGCCCACCCGGCAATTTTCAAAACCGTGTCGGTCATCAATTCAAATAAGGTCGCAATATTTTCCTATGGCTGTAGCTTTGGCGATCAGCAGGCCGGCCGCATATTGATGGATCAAATCGGTCAATTGACCGACCGTCAGGGCAAAGACTTAGTCGCGGAAAAATCCATGACCGAGGACACATTAGAGCCGGAGAATGATCAAGCACCGCCGCTTCCCGAGCCAGAATTTTGGTTTGAGGACGAGCGCCCCGGTTTTAACAAAACGCACAGCGAGGAAACTGCTAAATGAAATCTTGCGTCATCGTTTTCCCTGCTTCCAATTGCGACCGCGACGCCGCCGTCGCGCTGGAACAAGCGACCGGCAAGAAGCCGAGCATGATCTGGCATGGCGAGCATGACTTACCGGACACGGATTTTATCGTCCTTCCCGGCGGTTTTGCTTATGGAGATTATTTACGCGCCGGCGCGATGGCCGCCAGATCGCCGGTGATGAACGCGGTCATAGCCAAGGCGCAAGCCGGTGTACCGGTGCTTGGCATTTGTAATGGGTTTCAGGTATTGACCGAGACCGGTCTCCTCCCCGGCGCGTTGATGCGCAATGCCGGGCTTGAGTTTGTCTGCGGCGTGCAAACACTGCTAGTGACCAATGGTGGTAATGCGTATACGAAGGGCCTCGGTAATCGCGGCTATGTCAATTTCCCCGTTGCCCATCATGATGGCAATTATACCGCCGACGAGAAGACCTTGGACACGCTGGAACAAGAAGGCCGTGTCGCCTTCAAATATGTCGCTAACCCAAACGGGTCAGCTCGCAACATTGCAGGCATCACCAATAAACGCGGCACCATCCTTGGCCTAATGCCGCACCCTGAGCGAATGATTGCGCCAGAAATTGGCGGTGAAGACGGCGTCGCCTTTTTCAAAGGGCTGGTCGAAAACTTGGCGGCTTAAAGCCGGTGCTCGCCTGTACCTCATTCGACACCGCTCTAGTTGAAACCATCACGCCAAGCGCCGATGATTTTGATCTCTTAGGCCATGTTAACAATATTGTTTATTTGCGCTGGGCCCAAACCATTGCCACCAAACATTGGCAATTAGTCGCGCCGACAAAAATGCGCGCGGCATTTTTATTTGTCGTCCTGCGCCACGAAATTGATTATCGCGACGGGATTGAACCGGGTCAAAGCGCTGAAATTCGAACTTGGCTCGGCCGCGCCAAAGGCCCTCGGTTTGAACGTTTTGTCGATATTCGAAAACCCGGTGCAGATAAATCGGCTGCTTTTGCCAGAACGGATTGGTGTATGATTGACGCCACCACGCGCCGTCCGGTCAAAATAAACCAAGAGGTCTTGGCTGCCTTTCAGGTGCCGGGATAGTCTCTTGGGCGATGCGAATTCATATCTGCCGCAAGCTTGGATTGGTAGTCAGGGCAAGGCTTGGGATTTGCATTCGGGTCTTGGCCACTTGCGCGATATCAAGATCAGCCATGATGACCCCCGGCTCATCCCCGTCAACAGCTGCCAGAACCTCTCCCCACGGATTAATGATCATTGAGCCGCCATAGGTCTCACGGCCATCTTCATGCTGCCCGCCTTGAGCTGGCGCGAGCACAAACGATCCGGTTTCAATCGCCCGGGCGCGCAAGAGCACTTCCCAATGCGCCGCGCCGGTTGGCTTGGTAAAGGCCGCTGGGACCATCAAAATATCAGCCCCTGCTTGCGCAAGACGGCGATAAAGTTGCGGAAACCGAAGGTCATAGCAAATGCTAAGACCCAATTTTGCCACCCCAATATCAGCCACGACCAACGCCTCACCTGGTTGATAGATCGCGCTTTCTTTCCAGCTCTCGCCATTGGGCAGATCAACATCAAACATATGGATTTTGTCATAGGTTGTGATTAATCGTCCGTCTGGGGCAAATAAAAAGCTTCGGTTTGCGGCGCGCCGCGTGCCGGGCTCTTTGGCTAAGGCGACCGCCATCGAGCCGATCAGCAAAGTGATCTGGAGCTCTTTGGCCAAAGCACTGAACTGATCGATTTCACTCAATGGTTGATCAGGATCCGGCAGCGCCGCCATCAGCAACCGCGGGCGCTTTTGCAAAATAGAAGTCATCTCTGGTGTCGCCACTAAGCTTGCGCCTTTAGCGGCGGCATCGCGGATCAATATCTCACACGCCGCTAAATTTTCGGCCCGGTTCGTGCCTGAACACATTTGCACACAGGCAGCGCGCATTTTATCGGTGCCTATTTGGCTCATAGTTGGCCATTGAGCAGCGGGTCGAGCTTGCCATCGCGCTCCAGCTCAAACAACTCATCGCAGCCGCCAATATGAATGTCGCCAATGAAAATTTGCGGAAAAGTCCGGGCACCACCAGTGCGTTCAATCATCTCCTGCTTCTTTTTAGGATTAAAGGCGGCAGCTATTTCAATTATCTCAGCCTCCTTCATTCGTAAGAGTTTAAGCGCCCGAGAGCAGTAAGGGCACATCGGAATTGTATAGATGGAAACGGATTGCATTAGAGTTCCTGTTGATTTGGTAGTGGTGACTTGAATGGCTAATTTAAGCTGCCTTGAAGGGGTCGACAACCCTTGCCAAGACAAGACCGACGACCCGCGCTGCGCCGGCCTGTTTCAAGCAATAGGCGCAGGCCTTTAGCGTCGACCCGGTGGTCAATACGTCATCCACAAGGACGATTTCGCGCCCCTTAATCATCGCTTTATCGCGTATCCGAAAAGCGCCGCGGACATTTTTGTGCCGCGCCTTTGCATTTAAACCTTGCTGCGGCGGTGTCGCCTTGATCCGTCGCAGCAGGCCCAGCTCCGACGCCAACCCAGTTTGGACCGCTAGCCCGTCAACCAACAACGC
>JAZGEB010000093.1:0-2670 GCA_036478515.1 Parvularculaceae bacterium
ACCACTTCATAGCCTTCGCGCCATCCGTCAATCAGCTCCCCAATCAATGCGGGTGGATCTTGCAAATCCGCATCGATCACCACCACCGCATCACCAACCGCCGCATCAAGCCCAGCGGTGAGCGCAATCTCTTTGCCAAAATTTCGGCTAAGATCAACAATCGTTGTATTGTCATGGCGCTCACGCAACTCATACATTAGATTGATGGTATCATCCGTAGACCCATCATTGACGAACACAACCTCAAAGGGCTGAGCCAGTTGTTTCATTACCCGGCGTACTTCACGATGAAAGGCGAGCAGCACGTCTTCTTCATTAAAAGCGGGACAGATGATCGAGAGGAGCGCCGGGCGCCCTTCTTGGCGCGGTCTAAGGGGCAGTCTTGTCTTAGCCCGCGTGTTTGAAGATGTCGTCATCTTGCCCTCGAAAGTAATTCTTCCTTTAGGCTATAATGGTAAATCCCTAACCATGTATGGACAAAGCGACCTTTCAGCCAACTCACCGCCTGCCGCGCCGTCATTGGCAGGGGAATGGTTAACCGCTGGTAAAGTTTTGCTGGTGTGCACCATTCTGCTGACCATCTCCGTATGCATCATGATATTGCAATATTCCCAAGCCGAAAATCTGACCTTGCCGCCCGGCACCCCCGTCGGCGGCGATTATGTCGCGTTTTTTGGCGCTTCGAAAGCGGCAGCATCGGGCAACGCTGCGGCTATGTATGATGCGGCTAATTTTGAGGCACACTTGCTCGATGTCGGTCCACCGCGAGATAGCTATAAGCTGACCTGGCAATATCCGCCGACAGCCTATTTGCTGATCGCGCCTTTGGCTTTTCTGCCTTATGTGTTCGGTCTGGTGCTCTGGATCGGTGGCACAGCGGCGGTGTTCTTCACAACCTTGCGCCGCATTGGCGTGCCCTTATTGGGGCTGTTCATTATACTCGCGTCGCCGGTGACATTGCATGCTGTGGTAACCGGGCAAAACGGGTTTTTGACCGCCAGCCTGTTGGCTATTGCGGCGCTTTATGGCCGCGACAAACCGATTATTGCCGGGCTGGCAGCAGCAGCGCTGACATTCAAACCACAATTGGGGCTGCTCATCCCGGTGGCGTGGATTGCGGCCGGGTATTGGCGCGCCTTTGGCGTTGCGGCAATCGGATCGCTCGTTTTCGCCGCAGTATCGATTTTGGCTTACGGACCAGAGGTTTGGCTGGCCTTCTTCGGCGGCGCGGTTGAAACATCGGGCCGGGTCGCGGATGGCATTATGCCGCTCTACAAGATGGTCACGCCTTACGCTTGGACCAAACATCTGACCGGCTCATCCCTGATCGCTGGGGCGGTTGGAGCGATCGCTGCGATCGCCAGTATCATCGTCGTATTCCGGGTTTGGCGGGCTAAAATAGAACTTGATCTTAAAGCTGCAACCCTTTGTGTTGCGGTGTTTTTTGCGGCACCCTATGGCTTCTATTATGAGCTGACCATTCTGGTGTTACCAATGGTCATTCTGGTCCGCCACGGGATCAAAGATGGCTGGCTGGCTTATGAGCAATTACTGCTGGCGGGATTGTTCTTATTGCCGATGACCCTGCCCGGAAATGCAACCGTCATCGGCTTTAGTACCGGCTTCCCGATAGTTGCCCTCACAGCCATCTGTGTTGCAAGGCGGCTCCACTCATGGTTGCAAGAACACCATATTTGCGAGCAATATTAAGGCCCTAAAGCCGATTAATATTCAATTAACTAAATTGACATTCCCCGATGCTGGCCCCATAAAGGCTCGGTACTTGTTTTTGTAATTTTCATAGGGGAGAGCGTTTCATGAAACGTATTTCGTATATCAAAGCATTGCTTGTCATGGTGACAGGTGTGTTTGCACTCATCGGGGCCGCCATCGCCGCCCCAACCGTTGGCTTTGATCAAGTCGACAATTCCACCTTTCCAGTCGGTACTTCCGTTGCCGTCACCGGTAACGCCGGCGGCACCGTCGGGACACTCGACCTCGCTATCGTCATGGATGCCTCCGGCAGCATGGGCGCTTCTGTAGGCGGCGGACAAACCCGAGCCGACATTCAACGCGAAGCAGCGATTGCCTTGGTCAACAGCCTACCAGCTGGGACCCGGGTCTCTATCGTTCAATTCACCGGTTCTGCCACTGTGCTGCAAAGTCTCGTTGCCTTGGATAGCCAAGCAAATATTGACCTTGTCATCGCGGCAATCACCAGCGTCACCCCTGGCGGTGGCACGAATATTGGCAATGGTATCATAGCAGCGACGAATGAGTTTAACGCCAATGGCGATGCTAACAATTCGCAACGCATCATCCTGATCTCAGATGGCCAAAGTAATCAGACTCAAGCGGTTAATGCCGCAACGGCGGCTGTTGCTGCTGGGGTTGAAGAAATCACCACGGTCGGCCTCACCGGTACTGATGTTGCACTAATGACCGCCGTTGCCACTGCTGGTAATGGTCAGTTCATTGACGTCACCGGTAACCCGCAAGCTTTAGCTGGTATCTTTACCGGTCAAGGCGGCAATCTGGTCAACATCGCCAGTGCTTCTGTGACCCTGCCTGATGGCACTGTTCTCGCACTAACCGTTGATGGCTTGGGTAACTTTACCATCCCAGCTTGGGTTATTGCGCTTGGTGACAATATGTTCTCTGTCACTGCGA
>JAZGEB010000094.1:0-2386 GCA_036478515.1 Parvularculaceae bacterium
ATTACATGCCAAAAGTTGGTAATTTTGGCCTCGACATGATGCACCGGACGTGCACGGTACAAGTCAATCTCGACTTTGCCTCAGAAGCTGACATGGTCAAAAAATTCCGCACCTCTTTAGCCCTGCAACCGCTGGCAACGGCTTTGTTTGCCAATTCTCCCTATACAGAAAAACGCAGCAATGGATTTCAATCCTGGCGCGCCAATATATGGACAGACACAGACCCGAACCGAACCGGCTTGCTTGACTTTGTTTTTGAAGATGGCTTCGGATTTGAGCGCTATACCGATTATATGCTCGATGTACCAATGTATTTTGTCTGGCGCGATGGCGACTACACAGATGCCGCGGGATTGTCCTTTCGTGATTTTTTAAAAGGCAAGCTGCCCGTCGCCAAAGGGCAATTGCCCACGATAGAAGACTGGACCGATCACCTCTCAACCGCCTTTCCAGAAGTGCGCCTCAAGACATTCCTGGAAATGCGCGGCGCTGATAGCGGCTCCTGGTCGGGCATTTGTGCGTTGCCTGCATTTTGGGTTGGCCTGCTTTATGAGGATGCGTCACTTGATGCGGCGTGGGATATTGCCAAGGACTGGAGCGCCGAACAACGCCAGCAATTGCGCCTCGATGCTGCCAAATATGGATTGCAAGCCAAGGTCGGAAAATTCACCTTGCAAGATATTGCCAAGGAAGTGCTGGCGATTTCCAGAGATGGCCTTCAAGCGCGCAATAAACTCGACACCGCCGGTGACAATGAAACCGGCTTTTTGTCGGGCTTGCAAGAAATTGCTGAGAGCGGAAAACCGATGGCGCAAAAATTACGCGATGAGTTTGGCGCCGCGTTAAGCGCTAAAGACACTAAAGCGATGTTCGATAAATATGCTTATTAAGCGGCCGGGCCCTAATGCCCGACCCCCTCGCTCAAAATAATTCGCTTACTGACTATGAGTGACTTGTAAATTTACCAACTCAATTAACGCCGCCGGATCATCTTCCATTGTGGTTAGCATCTCAAGGCCAACCGGTTGGCTCGGTGTCATCGTGATGGATAATGTTCCGCCCTCGGTGATAAAACCAGACAGAGCCGAGATATAACCCGTCGCCCGCGGGGTTAGCTCTTTCAACTGAGCCCCGCCCATGGCCAGAAAAGCCGGTGCCATCTGGCGCACCTGTGCCGCATCCTGGCCCATTTGTATACCAGCAAAACCGAACAACACATCGAGGAGTTTTTCATCTTTTAAAGTAAACGAAAACCCGTCAAACGCGGCGCTTTCAAAACCACTTGGCATATTCCCTGAATTAGGCTGACCTTGTTTGGCATCCATTGCGGCAAGAATTGGCTCGAGCGGCGTGCCGGAGGTATTGAAACCAAAATCAATATCGGCAAAACCGGGCATGTTGCCACTTATGTCGAACTTGGCCGCGCCTTTCTTATCATCATACTCCCATAAAAAATTACTCTCGCCAGTGATCGTTTCTGCGCCAGCGTCGGTCAGCACTTTCATTATCGCGTCCTGCCCGTCCGGGACATAAGCGGAAAGATGATAGGTTTCCCCTTTATTATAACTATTAATCCGTGTCGGAATTAACCAAGCAAAGTCGATCGCGTCAAGCACTGATAAGTCGATGGTGCCAGCCAATTTGCCATCGACATAAGAAGTCATGTCTTTGGCTTCCATCGCCCCGAAGGAGATCAGATTAGCGGCGTTAGCTGGGGGCCTCTCCCCACTCTCAAGATAAGGCAATAGGCCCTCAATGCTAGCGCCCTGCCAGATCATCGACTTACCAACAACTCTGGTATTTTCAGGGCTGATAAATTCACCGAGCGGGCCATTCAGAAGCCCCGCCAAGGGACCTGCCAATTCGGCGAGCTCAGCTCTGTTTTCTGCGGACTGGTGGACCGTGTAATCCAAATCAAACATCGCCATCGGTCCGATAGAGCCATTGGCAATTTCGCCAAGCCGCATATCCGCGACAGACATATCGAGGTCCATTCCCTCTTGCGCAAAGCTCACCTTCATGTCCTTGACATTAAAGCCGGCAAATTCAAATCCTTTCAAGGCTTGGGCAAATTTTGCACCGCCTCTTGCATGATGATGGTCTTCATCATTTTTGCCAGCACGGTCACCACCCTTATCACCCATGGTCGGGCTGAGCTTGAAGTTGAGAAACTCCATCGCCCCGATTGAGATGTCATTCGCACCAGCATCGGTCCCCAGCGCAATAGACAAATCATAGATCCGTACCCGGTCAAATAGCTCAACCAGGTCGCTGGTGTCTTTCGCTTTCAATAGATCGAGATTGGCTTGCTTCAACCCATAAAGCTCAAGCCGACCGATACTGAAAACACCACCGTCTTCTTTAGAGGCGACATCTGTAATCACCA
>JAZGEB010000095.1:0-2687 GCA_036478515.1 Parvularculaceae bacterium
ATCGAGGCTTTGTGCGTCTTTGCCATCCTTATCATTCGCGTCTTTTTTGCTTTGCTTGTCGCCGCCGCCACATGCCGCCAAGGCAAGCAAGCAAGCACTGGCCACAAGGCCTTTTACCAGATCGGAAAATGTCATGGGATCCCCGCCCTTTAAATAAGATGTTGAAGTCTCTCTTGCGCGACAGTAGCGGCGCAAAGAATTGGGGGCAAGGGGTGGCTTGCGGTTGGCTACAGCAATCTTTATGTGACTTCCTCATGCCTCTATGAGCAATTTAGGCACCGCACCAATGCAACGGACCCTTCATGGCAGACACCACCAGCCAAGATCCATCACGCAGTGCCGGGGCGGCTTTTGTCGCTGAGGTCGAGCGCGACAAGCGCCATCGCGATAAGGCCAAGTCGGTCAAGCCGTTGCGCATGTTGTTGCCCTTTATCCTGCGGTACAAAGCGCTGCTTTTCCTGTTTTTGTTTTTCCTCGTGGTTGCCGCGATTTTAAATCTGACCTTGCCAGCCGCTGGCCGTCTATTGCTTGATTGTGGGTTTGCCGGGTCTGAAAAACTGACCGGTGATTTGCCGCAAATGTGCCAACGCTTTGCGCTTGGTGACCCGGCAAATGTCGGCTCCTATTTCAAGCTGGCTATTGTGGTCGGGTTTTTAGTCGCCGTCTCTGCGGCATTGCGGTTTTACTTTGTCGGGGTTTTGGGCCAGCGGGTTATTGCCGATGTTCGCACCGCCGTGTTCTCCCATCTGACGACATTGAGCCCGGAATTTTATGAACAAGTGCGCACCGGCGAAGTTTTGTCGCGCTTGACCACGGATACAACTTTGATCGAAACCGTGATCGGCTCGTCCATCTCCTTTGCGCTGCGCTCCATCGCCACCACCATTGGCGCGCTGGCACTGATGTTTTTGGTCAGTTGGAAATTGACCTTGATGATGCTGGCGATCGGCCCGGCGATTATTTTGCCGGCGATCTTTTTGGGTAAGAAAATCCAAAAACTGTCGCGCGAAGGCCAAGACAGGTTGGCCGATGCGTCGGCCCGGGCCGGGGAAAGCCTTGGCGCGATCCAGACGGTGCAGGCTTTTACCCGCGAAAAATTTGAACGCGATAGTTTTGCCAGCGCAACCGAAGCGACGTTTCAAGCGCAGCGCAAACGCTTGCGCATTCGCTCGATGATGACCGTGTTCATCTTCTCCATGGGCATCTCGGCATTGATCGGCGTGCTCTGGTATGGGGCCACACAAGTCGCCGCCAATACAATTAGCGCCGGGGAAATTTTGCAATTCTCCCTGCTCGCTTTCTTCGCGGTTTCTGGTGCCGGGTTTTTAACCGAGACATGGACGGAATTGTTGCGGGCTTCTGGCGCGACCGAGCGCTTGATGGAACTATTGAGCGAAGAGCCGGTGATCACCGCGCCGCAAAACCCGGCGGAGCTGAGCCGCGCGAGCGGTGAATTGCGCTTTGACAGGGTTGGGTTTTCCTATCCGACACGGCCAGAACAGCAGGCCTTAGAGGGTGTTTCCTTAACCGTGTCGCCAGGGGAAACGGTCGCGTTGGTTGGCCCGTCTGGGGCTGGTAAAACCACCTTGTTTCAGTTGTTGCTGCGGCTTTATGATCCGCAAAAAGGCGAGGTTCAAATTGATAGACTGTCCTACCGTGATCTTGATCCGCAAGATTTGCGGCGTCAATTTGCGATTGTGCAGCAAGCAACGCCGCTATTTTCTGGCTCAGCGTTGGAAAATATTCGGTATGGCCGCGAAGGTGCAAGCGATACGGATGTAATCGCAGCGGCAAAAGCGGCTTTCGCAGATGAGTTCATCATGCGGCTGCCGCAAGGCTACGAAACCGACCTTGGCGAGCGCGCCGCAACTTTGTCTGGCGGGCAACGCCAACGCATCGCGATTGCCAGAGCAATTTTGCGTGACGCCCCCGTGTTGTTGCTCGACGAAGCCACTAGCGCGCTGGATGCTGAAAGCGAACGTATGGTGCAGCAGGCTTTTGCTGATATTTCAAAAGACCGCACGACCTTGGTCATTGCCCATCGTCTGGCCACGGTGAAAAAAGCTGATCGCATTATTGTTATGGATGAAGGCCGGATTGTTGACCAGGGCACCCATGAAGAGTTGATCGCAACCGGGGGCCTCTATGCCCAATTAGCTTCATTGCAATTTAATCAGTAACTCAATTATATCAGCCAAAATTAAACACTTTAAACGGTTTCAATTTTAACCCCTCCAGCGCGCAGAGCGCCACCGGCTCATCATCGTTCAGCGCCAGCACTGCCTCGATAGCCCCGACATGATCGCCTCTGATACCTTTGGCGATAGGGGGCTGGATGATGATCGTCCGGCCTTGGCGCAATTTGGCCGCGTCGCCGCCGGATAGGCTTGCAGAGGGAAGATCAGCTAAAGCGGCTTCCATGCTGACCAGAAAACCATCGAGATGTTCTGGCGTATATTTTGCCCGGTCGGTTTCCTTGCTCACCGGTTCCCCCAGAATATCGTCAAAGGTCACCGCCATATCTTCCGTAAACGGACCCACGCCGGTGCGGCGCAGGCCGATGACATGGGCCTTTGTGCCAAGGATTTGCGCCAAATCACGCACCAGCGCCCGCACATATGTGCCCTTGCCAGTGACAGCTTCAAATACGGCTTGGTCTGGTGTTGTTTCAATCAGCTCAAAATCAA
>JAZGEB010000096.1:0-2249 GCA_036478515.1 Parvularculaceae bacterium
GTTCACGGCTGGTCGTCGCTTCGCGAGGGCCTGCACGGGCGCGGCCTATCGGCCGGGCAGCCTTGCTGCCTTTGAGAAACACCCGGAACTGCGACCGCAGCTCCGGGTGATAGCCCGCCCATGGGTCGGCGCTCTATCGCGCCGTGAGCTAAATAAACGTTGACGGTGTAGCGGAACAATCATAGAACATACATGATTTGTTCTCATAGGCTTTTTGCGGCGTTTTACGCGCGATGGCCGCCAAGAAACAGGATGCTCTATGCTTACGGCCAAACAACGTGAATTGCTCATTTTTATCAATCAGAGGATCAAGGAAACCGGGGTTTCCCCTTCTTTTGATGAAATGAAAGTCGCGCTTGAACTGCGCTCCAAGTCCGGTATTCACCGACTGATAACGGCGCTGGAAGAGCGCGGCTTTATTAAACGCTTGGCGCACCGGGCCCGGGCCTTAGAAGTGTTACGCTTGCCGGATGATGTGACCCCTGAAAAAACCCGTCTCGGCGGCAAAGGATTTACGCCATCCGTGATCGAGGGCTCAAAACCATCAGCGCCGCCAAGTGATGTTGAGGAAGTGCCGATTTTGGGTAAAATTGCTGCTGGTACGCCGATCGCTGCGATCCAACATGAGAGTGATCGTTTCGCGGTGCCCAAATCTCTGCTTCGCTCAGGCGAGCATTTTGCCCTTGAGGTTGAAGGCGATTCGATGATTGAGGCCGGCATCCATGATGGCGATCATGTGATTATTCAAAAAGCAGATGATGCAGGTTCCGGTGATATTGTCGTCGCGTTGATCGATGATGAAGAGGCGACCCTCAAGCGGTTACGTAAAAAAGGTGCGTCGATTGCGCTTGAAGCTGCCAATGCGGCGTATGAAACCCGCATCTTCGGGCCCAACCGGGTCAAAGTCCAAGGCAAGCTGGTCGGGCTGATCCGGCAATATTAAGCGGGCTGTCTTTGTCCCAGTTGGCCTCGTGTCACAGCGATGCTTGTCGCAGGCCAGCTCATGCATGGGCGGGGATTTGATTTAACAAGATTGACCTGCTGGCCATTGCGTCGCTTGTCGAAGGGGACTAGAACCGGCTCCAAATCTAGCCATTTCCCTTTATCATGGGCCTTGTCGGCCCCGTTTAAGTTACTCCGTGAGTTAATTATGAGCCAAGACGATACCCTTTATCGCGAGGTCGATGAGGAGCTGGCGCAGGACCAATTCCTGATTGACCTAAAAAAACAAGCGCCGATGTTACTCACCGGTGTGGCCATTATTCTGGCGATTGTTGGGGGCCGACAAATTTGGGCTTCGATGGTGGCTAATCGCAACGCCACTGGCGCTGAAGCCTATGCGGCGGCGGAACAACTGATCGCGAGCGACACGGTTGGCGCCGCGGTCGCGTTTGAAGCGCTCAGCACGGGCGATCACCCCGGCTATGCCGCCATGGGGCTGTTCAGAGCGGCCTCCATTCATGCGATTGCCGGGGATATAGATCAGGCTTTGATGAATTTTCAGCAGGTCGCGGCGAATGATAAATTGCCAAGCCGCGTGCAAAATTTAGCCAAAATCCGAGCCGCACATCTATCCTTAGCTAAAGATCGGACCGCGGCGATAGCGGTGCTTGGCGGGTTGGAAACGGAAGCCAGCGTGATGGGGGCATTTGCCCGAGAAGTCACCGGCTTGGCCGCCCTTGCCGCCAAAGATTATGCCGCCGCGGAACTAATATTCGATGCCGTGGCGAGCGATCCGGATGCGACAGCTTCATTGAAACAGCGCGCTGCAGAGTTTGGCGCCGTGGCAAATATGGGCGCGAATGGGGTCAATCTATCCCCCGAAGGGAATGCGACCATGGGCTTGGAAGATTTATTCAGCGGCGCATCGCCGACGACAGTGCCTGAACTGCGAGATCCTGAACTGGCAGATATTATCGAGCAAGGGCCGGCGCAGACTGAAGACAAAACCGAAAATTAATGCTTATTCGTCTCAAGGCAGGGCTATGCTGCCGCTTGATACGCTTTTGTACTTTTCATAATTATACAGGATATGGACCAAAAATGGCTTCACTGGTTAAAATCTCTGCTACGTCCTTGCTGGCCGTTGTCGCACTTGGCTTGGTCGGGTGTTCCTCCAATCCTCTTTCTAAGGTAGGCCAAATCTTTGGCCGTGAAGAAAACCCCGAGGCGAGCGACGTCAAAAAAAAGGATGATGCGCCGGATCGTGTTGCGGTCCTCGCCTTGGAGCAAGAGTTGATCCCGGACCC
>JAZGEB010000097.1:0-4602 GCA_036478515.1 Parvularculaceae bacterium
CAAAATCCAGCCAGATCATATTCATCCTTGGGATACATGCCTGGCATTTCAGCGGTTTCGCCACCGATCAGGGCCGCCCCGGCTTGGCGACAGCCTTCAGCGATGCCGCTGATGACTTGTTCGGCGCGGTCGACATCGAGCTTGCCGCACGCGAAGTAATCCAGAAAAAACAACGGTCTTGCGCCTTGGGCGAGGACATCATTGGCGCACATAGCCACGAGGTCGATGCCAATCGTATTATGGATCCCGGTCAAGAAGGCGAGCTTTAACTTGGTGCCAACGCCGTCCGTGCCAGAGACCAAAACCGGGTCATCAAAGCCTGCCGCTTTGATATCGAAAAGACCACCAAAGCCACCAAGAGACCCATCAGCCCCAGGGCGAATTGTCGCCTTCGCCAGCGGCTTGATCCGGTCGACCAGTCGATCACCTGCATCGATATCGACCCCGGCCTTTTTATATGCGTCGCTCATAGTGCCCCTTGGGTTGTCTTCATCATCACCCCTGATATGGGCGCTGTCCTACCCCATGATGAGGGCAAAGGAAAAGCTCGATTTTGGTCAAAATCAGGGTAATTTTCAAAACCCGCCTGAAAACGGTCGAAATTAACCGCTAACCAGTCTATTTTGGCGGGTGCCAATCGGCGCGATTGGGCTTATAAGGGCATGAGTGATGATTTACCGACAGATGTTTTACCAACAGGCGTTTTCCCCCATGACCAGATTTTTCCTCCTGCCCAAATTTGCTGTGGTCGCTGTGATTTCGATCCTACTGGCGCTTGGCTCTTCGGCCAGTGCCCAAGAACGGAGTAAAATTTATACGGTGCCCAAAGTGCCCGTGCGCGCGGTCGGGGATAATACCAGCGACGCGCAGGATAGAGCCCGAGATCTGGGCCGCCGCCGGGCCATGGATATTTTATTGCGCCGTCTGACAGCGGAAGAAGATTGGGTCTATCTGCCCAAACTGGCGCTAAAGCGCCAAGCTTCGATGTATAGCGGACCGCTTGATCCGGATGCGCCGTTAGATCAACCGCTGAATGATCAAGAAATGGGTTTTGCCACCAAGCAGGCTGTCTATATTGATCCAGATGAATTGGTGTATTTTGAAGAAGGCTTTGCCGTTTTCGATGAAAAAGCGTCGAGCAAAACCTATGCCGCGTCAATCACTTATCGGTTCAAACCGGAAAAAGTAAGAGCTGTGCTCAAGCTGGCGCGGCTGCCTTATAGTGAAGCGCAGACTCGCATGGCTTTGATCGTCCCTGTCCTGGATACCAAGTCTGGACGCTATTTGTGGGAGACGAATAATCCATGGGCGCGCGCGTGGTTGTCCCGGCCCTTGGTCAATGAACTAACCCCGATGAAATTACCCCGTGGAGATCGCAAAGATGTTGAGGCGATCACGCCAGACCAAGCGATGAATTTCTCGCAAGAGCAACTCAATCAACTGGCGAGTGATTATGGCGTTGGCCAGGTAATTATTGCCCATGGCTATCTCACCCAAGAGGGCGGCCAGTTGCGTCTACGGGTGCGGCTGCTGGATGGCTTTTTGGGTCAAGTCCGGGGGGATGCAAATTCGACCAATGCCAAAGGCGGCATTTTAGCCGAAGGCTGGTATCGCGGCGCGCGCGGGGATTTCCCGGCTTTGGCTCGGCGCGGGGTCGAAAGTATCGTCGCCAAATACGCCAAAGACTGGAAAAGCCGAACCATCGTCGACCATAGTGTGACCACGACTTTGACGGTTCATGCGTGGTTCGATTCGCTGGCTGAATGGACCCATATCAAATCATCGCTCGAAAAATCGACCCTGATCGAGAGCACCAAAGCAAAAGCCGTGACCCAAACCGCCGCCACGGTTGAAGCTGTTGTTCTTGGGGACGTGAAGCAATTGGTGTTAGCGATGCGCGAACGCGGCCTTGTTTTGTGGACCATTGATAATGTGATTTGGAATATTGCCAGTCCCGAGACCTATTCTGTGGTTCGGGATCGGATCGTCCCGTCTGAGCGGGTTGAAGAGCCGCCGAAGCGACGCCGCGGTTTTTTCCGTCGTCGTGCTGATGGCAGTATCGACGAAGAGGCCCCCCTCGAACAAGGGACCATGCCCGGCTTTCCAAACAGCGCCGCCGCTGGACTCGATACTGAACTCGATGCTGATTTGGCGCTTGAGCCTGCCAGCCAGAATGGCACCGGCGAAGGCTCCTTTTTGGAACAAGTTTCCGGGACGCCAGCAGCGCAAGAAGCGCGTCCGCAAGGACCGCATCAGCTTGAAATGGCGCCAGTGGAAGATGATCTGCTTGATGGTCTCGAAGACAGTCTTGAAGAGACGACACCGGATCAGTAATTAGCGATCCCTTGTATGATTTTAGACCCGGCCTGATTGGCCGGGATCATCAGACTGGTTTTTAAACAGATGCAAATACCGCTGCCGTTTCCCCAACGCGAAGCTGGTGCTGAGGGCACCATTCCCTTTTATCAGGGAAGTGCCAATGCACCTGCGCTCGGGTTCCTCGAGCAATGGGCGGGAAACCTAACTGCAGACCCGGCAACATTGGGGGTTATAATTACCGGCGCAAGCGGGGCAGGCAAAACCCGATTGGCGCAAGAATTTGGCGCGTCCCTACAAGCTTTAGGCTATATCGGGAGCGAGCTTGGCACGCTGTTACAATCGCCGCTCACTGGGCCGGCCTATATCATTGATGATTGCGAGCGCTGTGCCCCGTCAGACCTGATGGGTCTGATCAATCATTGTCTGGCCCAAGGCTATGCCTTCATCCTGACGGGCACAGGCGCACCGGGCAAATGGGCTGGCGACTTGGTTGACCTCCAGACCCGCTTGAGTGCCTTGCCGCAAATCCTATTGGATTTGCCCGATGAGGATTTATTAGCAAAAGCGCTCAAGGCTTTTCTCGCGCGGCGCCAAGTGCAGGTCAGGGATGGCGCGATAGCGGACCTGCTTCATTATATGCGAAGAGACTTTAATACAGCTGAGCAACTAGCTGAATTAGTGGATAAAAAACTGCTTTCCTCACCTGGCTCAATAAGTCGGTCATTCGTCCAGGGTATTTTTAGCGCGCACCCAGAATTGAACTCATAGTCTGAAAAGACAACCTTGGTTGAAGGGGGCTATTTACACATTGATGATATCTTCCCACATTATGGTAAGGCATACCCGAGCGAGAGGAACTCATGAGCGCGACACCCACATCAGATGCAAAGCCAACGCCGCCCAGCGATGAGCCATCTCATGCCGGGCAAAGCCGACCGGAAGTGGCTGCAAACGAGGCGAAAGCCCAAGGCGATCTGGTTGATCTAGCGCAAGATATACCGGTGGTGGCGTCGATTGCCATGGACGCGCCGGAGCGCTTCATCAACCGGGAATTGTCTTGGCTGGCGTTTAATTTTCGCGTCCTCGAAGAAGTTCATAATGAAGACCACCCGCTGCTCGAACGGCTTCGGTTTCTTTCCATATCTGCCAATAATCTCGATGAGTTTTTCATGGTCCGGGTTGCTGGCTTGGTCGGGCAAGTTCGCGAAGGCGTTACCGCCATTTCGCAAGAAGGCTTGAGCGCGCAACAGCAGCTCGACCTGATTAATATCAGCGCCGCTGAGTTGATCAAGCAACAGCAAAAATGCTGGCGCAAGCTGCTGCCAAAATTGGCCGGCGAAGGCATCGAGGTGATGTCGCCTTCCGAGCTTAGCAAACCAGAACAGGCGTGGTTGGAGCAGGAATTCCTCGATAATATTTTCCCAGTTCTAACCCCGCTGGCGGTCGACCCGGCGCATCCATTTCCGTTCATTCAAAACCTTGGCTTCGTGTTGTGTTTTGAATTGGAGGACAAGAAATCTGGCGATCACTTGCAAACCTTATTGCCGGTGCCAGCAAAAATTGAGCGGTTCATCCGCCTGCCAGATTTTGATAAAAGCGGCGCGATACGCTTTGTTGCCTTGGAAAAAGTCATCTCTGAATATCTTGGTCATGTGTTTCCTGGTAAGACCCTAAAAGGGCAGGGCGCGTTTCGTCTGGTCCGCGATAGTGATATTGAGCTGGAAGAAGAAGCAGAAGATTTGGTTCTGCAATTTGAGTCATTGCTGCGCCGCCGCCGTCGCGGTGATGTGATCCGCTTGAAGTTTGAATCCGAGACGCCCAAGCGGTTGCGCAAAATGGTCAGTAAAAACCTTGATGTCAGGCCATCCGATGTGATCCTCGTCAAGGGGCTTTTAGGGCTCGCTGAAACCGATAGCCTGATCCCAGATGACCGCAAGGATTTGCAATTCCCTAAATTCGAAGCCCGTTTCCCCGAGCGTATTCGCGAGCATGGCGGCGATTGCTTTGCGGCGATTAGCGCCAAGGACATTCTGGTTCACCACCCTTATGAAAGCTTCGATGTGGTGGTGCAATATTTGAAGCAAGCCGCGACAGACCCAAATGTGGTGGCGATCAAGCAAACCTTGTATCGCACCTCGACCCAATCGCCGATCGTGGATGCGTTAATCGAAGCGGCGGAAGCGGGCAAAAATGTCACCGCATTGGTTGAACTGAAAGCCCGCTTTGACGAAGAAGCCAACATCAAATGGGCGCGGGCCTTGGAACGCGCCGGGGTCAATGTTG
>JAZGEB010000098.1:0-3719 GCA_036478515.1 Parvularculaceae bacterium
CCATTAAATATACCGGTATCGGCTTGATGGCCGGCGTGTTTGCGCTGCTTGGATTGACTCAAGGCGGTTATATGCGGTTTGAGCGGCTGATGGATAGCTGGCGCACCTTGCGCGGCGTGATCTGGCGCTGGGGGCTGGTCCTGCTCGCGATGGTCGCTTTTGCTTATACCATGGAAGTGGCCGATAATTTTTCCAAAAGATGGTTCGTTTTATGGGTGATCATGGCGACGACGGGGCTTATTGCGGGGCGCTTTGCGTTTGCCGCTTTGCTCCGGTTGCAAACCCGGGATGGCGGCGCTTTGTGCCGAAAAATTGCTGTGATTGGCGCCACAAAAGTAGCTGAACGATTTATTGACTTAATGGCTGCCAATGAAATCGGCATGCAGATTGTCGGGATTTATGATGACCATGCTGATCACGGGTCGCAATCGGCAGAGCTGGCTCTTGAGGGCGGCATCGATGAATTAATTGCGGCGGCTGAGCGCGGTGAAATTGATGATGTGATCGTCTGCCTGCCAGCATCGTCGAATGAAATCATTGATGATATATTTCATCGGCTGGCGGTACTACCGATTAATACCATGCTCTGCCCAGGCTTGGCTTGGTTGACCAGAAGCCATGCGAGTTTCACCAGCCTTGGCAATCTACCGATGTTGACGGTTCATCAGCGCCCGCTAGAGGGTTGGGGAACGTTTGCTAAAATGGTCGAAGATAAAGTCTTATCTGCAATCGCGATTATATTACTGAGCCCGTTAATGGCAATCATCGCCATTGCGGTGAAGCTCGACAGTCCCGGCACGGTATTCTTCAAACAACAACGCCATGGGTTTAATCATCAAGTTTTCCGGATCTGGAAATTCCGAACCATGACGGTGACAGAAGATGGCGCAGATGTGCAGCAGGCAACAAAGAACGATCCACGAATTACCAAAGTCGGCGCTTTCTTGCGTAAGTGGAGCCTTGATGAAGTGCCGCAATTCATCAATGTCTTTTTAGGCGATATGTCGCTGGTTGGTCCGCGCCCGCATGCCATCGCTCATAACGCCAAATATGTAAAAATCGTCGAAGACTATGCCGGGCGTCACAAGGTCAAGCCGGGGATTACCGGTTGGGCGCAAGTCAATGGCTTTCGCGGCGAGACCACCGAAGATGAGTTGATGGAAAAGCGGGTTCAGTTTGACCTCACTTACATCGAAAACTGGTCTGTGCTGTTTGATATTCGGATCATGCTGATGACGGTTCAAGCCGTGATCATGCCGCAAAATGCGCATTAGGGATTGACTAATCTGAGTATCAATCGCCAGAAATCGAAATATTTTTGAACGTGATCCGAGACTTCTTCGGTTTGGTCGATTGGTGATCATATAACCCATTTGAGCCAGTTGGGGCATACACCTTCGTGCCATTAGGGACTGCATGACCATTGGAACCGTTTAACCCCGAGCGATGAGCATGATCCTTGGTCTGACCGTTCGTCCACGGAGCAGGCTGACCATTTTGATTGCCATTTTTCCCATTCAGCCCATGATTTGTTTTTGAGTGCTCTATCGCATCAAATAAGCCCTGGGCGCGTTTGGCAAACGGGTTGGCCCCATTTTTTTGGGGTAGCACGTCATTCTTCATCGATCCGACCATTGGCGTTACGCGTTGCTCACCGGCAAAATAGCCCCTCGCTTTGACCGTGTGGTTTGCCCCAACATGGCCAGTCAGGGGTTGGGCATAAAGACCGGCGGGCCGTCCCGTGCGTAGCACACCAGGCGCAGTAGCCTTGGCGGGCTGGTTCTCTTCGGCAGTAGGCGGCGGTTCTGGCAAAGTCGCCTGCACTGATGTGTCAGGCGCGCGGCCAAACTGATCAAAATCCGGCTTCTCAAACAGGCTTTCATCGAAATCCGCCATATCCGGCTCGACCGGAAAATTGCCAACATGTTCCGGTCGCGGTGGCGGCATGTCGGGCCCAAACACGCCCTCTTCCTCGCGCGCTGCCATTGGGGACGGCGGCGGCGGATTATCCGGGTCATAGCCATAATCAGTATCAATATAAGTTTGTTCTGGGTCCACGGGGTCGACTGGCGGCAGGGCCAATCGACCATCGACCGGATCGACAATCATAATCACCGCGTCCCCTAGAATCGGCGATGACACCTTAAACTTCATTCGCCCATCATCATCGACATAGAGCATGTGAAAACCTTGCTCGGCGTCAAAGGTAGTGCGCAAGAGTTGATTGTCCAACCAATCCAGCGCGACACCATTTTGAGCTGGCGCTTTATGGCCATAAATTTCAACCAGTCGATGGCCGCCATTCAACAATTGGCGGACAATGGGCTTAATAAATCGGCGTTGTTCACTGCAAGCAGGGTCATTCACCTGCGGCCCGATAATCAGCAATGTCCGCTTCAGCTCAAACGGCGCATCGCTCGAACGCGTGGCAACCACGCCTTCCCCAATCGTAAATAATTGCTTCGGGCGCACCGCCACAAATGCCGCAATCGCGAACATCAAACCAATCACAAAGATGACGCTCATCATCATGTTGAAAACCCATTTGAAAACCCATTGGAAAACAGCCACAATGAGTTGAATTTGCAGCCCATTTTACACTTCTCCCCCGCAGGACCAAAACCCGGATTGCTCAGCCATTAGTAGCTGATAAAATCTCAAAAGGCAAAAACCGCCGGGATGAGCCTTTTGCTATGCACGGTTCATGTCAATTGCGCATTCTCGCTATGATTATTCTGACCTTTTCTGGCTCTTGTATCCGTCATCTTAACGCCATATGTTGCATTGCAACGAAGGCACTTCATTGCGAGGAAGCCCGGGGAGAGAATTAACCTTAGTTTGGCAGATTAGTGGCACACTGTTGCCCGCCGTCTGCAGTCCCGGCCGCCCCCTAAACAGATGCCTTACGACAGCACATGAAAGACACGATCGAATGGCCATTCCATCCTCCTATAAAGCAGCTGGTCTGATTGCCGGGGGCTTTGCCGCCTGGTTCATCTTTGGCACTTTGTTTCGCGACAATGTCGTGGCGGAAGCTGCACCGGAGAAAAAACTATTTTCAGTGGTCACCACGGACATCAAACCGGCACGCCATGGCGCTGAATTGGTGATGCGCGGTCGCACCCAAGCGACCCGCAAAGTCACGGTCCGAGCCGAGACCCCAGGCCAAGTCATTGCCACCCCCGCCGAAGAAGGCAGCTTCATCGAAAAAGGCTCGGTGTTGTGTGAACTAAGCATTGATAGCCGCTCCGCCAATGTCGACCAAGCCACAGCGGCGGTGGCCAAAGCGCGTATCGATTATAATGCAGCGCAAAAATTATCCGCCGAAGGGTTCCAGTCTGCCGCTGCCGTGGCGACCGCAAAAGCGGCTTTGGATGCAGCAGAAGCTGGCCTCAAACAAGCCCGGCTCGATATTGGGAAAACCCGTATTCGCGCGCCTTTTTCCGGTACCCTGGACGCGACCCATGCCGAAGCCGGGGATTTGCTCAGCATCGGCGCGCCGTGTGCCACTCTGGCAGAACTTGACCCATTAAAAATTGTCGGCGCTGTTTCGGAAAAGGAAATTGGCCGCGTCCAACGCGGCGATCATGCGCAAATTACCTTAGCGACCGGTGAGGCGTTTACAGCAGAAGTGACCATCATCGGCGCCGCATCAGCCAATGCAACCAGAACATTCCGGGTCGAACTGACCACCAAAAATCCCGGTCACGTTAAAGACG
>JAZGEB010000099.1:0-3242 GCA_036478515.1 Parvularculaceae bacterium
GAACGGCGATTAAGGGGATTATCATGATATCAGTACACACATCTTTGCGCCTAGCGGTGGTCTCCCTTGGAGCCATTGCTCTTGCATCTTGTAGTTCTTCCGGGTCAAGCAACCCGTCACCGCCGCCGCCGCCCGCTCCGCCAGTTGGCGGTTCGTTCGCCTCGATTCCGGTCGGGCAACTGATTGCTGGCTCCGGCACCGGCTATGCTGACAACACGATTTATCGCTCCAATTTGCGTTTCCCCCTGTTAAAAGCACACGCCTATGCCAATAGCCAAGTTTATCGCCCAGGCGGATCGCAACATCCCACGCCGGGCCAATGCAATGCGAGCAATTATGATTATCCTTGGCAGGACAATTTTTGTGAAACAAGAACCACCGCGACCAATATCTGGTGTCCTTCTGGTAAAGGCCATCAAGGCCAGGATATTCGCGGCGCCAGTTGCAAAAAATCATCTGACCTGGATGGGATGGGCGACACCGACACAAATGTTGTCGTTGCTGCTGAAGCGGGCCATGTGATCGCAAAATACCCGCATTATATCAAAGTGCAAAGCGATGATGAGACCAGCTATATCAACTATCTGCATATGGACCAAATTACGGTCAGCCTCGGCGACCGGGTAACCCGTGGCCAACGCCTTGGCCGTGTTGCCAATATCGGCCCCAGTGGTCAGCCTTATACAACTCGGCATTTGCATTTTGAATTAAAGCAGGTGATGGATCTTGGTGGCGGCCCGCAAGAGGTTCATGTCAATCCGTATGCGAGTTTGATCAAGGCCTATGAGCGGTTATTGTCAGTTACACCTTAAAAATAAGTCCCCTTTCTGTTGCCTCAGCGCGGTTTTGATGCGCTGGGGAACATGAAAGACATTAACGCTCTATCCTGAATTCGGTTAAGTGGAAGTTTAAAATACGCGCATCTGTGGTGCCATTGAGTAGTTCTGGGCTTGTCGGCGGCGGCCCATCAAACTTCAACCTAACCGTCACCAAGCCAATGCTTGGTACCTCCCCAAGGTCTAATTTCAGGGCTGTTGATGGGATCACGCCTTGATACGCCTTCCTGCCATCAATAAAGATTCTTGCTACACGCTTTTCGCCAAAATGGCTCCCGCGCATAATCAACTTGGTTGCGCCATCTGGTACAACTATTTCCAGCTCGGCTGACAGCGCTTTCAACCACCGCGCGCCGCGGCGTTCACATTTATGCCAATCAGCTGGTGCTACATAAAAAATATCTGGGTCGCATACGGATTTATAGACTGTAACAGCTGATTTTAGCTGTTTGATGTTGCTCTTCTGCAATCTCTCAATGAAACCACTTTCGATCAACGCCGCGCCAAAAATTTTAGCCCCAGCTGGGGTTAAATGAGCCGCATCCCAAAACAACGGTTGTCCAACATCATTGACCACACCGCACCATTCTGTTCGGGGGCAAGTGATGTCGATTAGTGAAATATAGCGTTCTCCTAGCTGGCTAGAAAACGATTGATTGACTTTAGTCGTCTCTCGGCTCCTATATGCGGCCGCAAATTTCTCAAGCCCTTTTTGACTGCGCCCATACATATTAACAAGCTGGATACTACTTTTCGACAAATCCTTGCGGCCTAAAACCAAGACCGGGACGCCGCTTTCTTTTTCTAGATATTCGACCGTCCCCTTAATATATTGGGGCGACCACGCCTTCCAATGATTAGCAAGGATGATAACATCCGCTTGCTGAATTTTATCCAAACCAAAAGCACCGTGATGCTGTCGCTTGCAACTGGACCGAAATTCTCGATCATCCGCCGTATGGTCATTTTCTTTTTCATAAAAATCCTCGGCACGTTCGGGGGGGATGTACAAAACACCACAATATTGGCTGATATTTCGAGTATGAATTGAAAACCGGTGCTGTAGATTATGCTCATGCAGCATGTTGATGAAACCCGCCGACATCGAATCCCCGAGCACCAATAGCTTCACTTTATTTTGGTCAAATGGCTGGTTGAAATATTTTCTAAAGTGACCCGCCACATAATCTGTGGTCTCGACCTCTGTGACATTATTGGCCACACGTTTCCATGTTGGTAAGCGCCACGACCAGCCATCATGTGCCCAACAAGTCGCAAAAACCACGATGCCAACCAAGGCTGAGATAGCACAAGAGAGCGAAAACCCTGCGGGGGATAGTTTCTTAATCGATGGATCGCGAAACCGGTTCTCAACGAAATAATATAACGGCAGAGCAAATCCGAATGACAGCGCCAAGACCAGTATCTGTAAAGGTAATGTTAAATCCCCCACAGACCTGTAGGTGATAAAAGCGGTCACTGGCCAGTGCACGAGATAGAGCGAATAGCTGACCCGACCGACCCACCGCATTGCTTTATTGGTCAAGATTAAGGCCAGCCCACCACACGCCCCGCCAAAAATCATCAGCGCCGCGCCAATCGTCGGCACCAGCCCGTTAACGCCCGGAAACGGTACTCGCTCTGAAAATGCAAAAGCGGCGTAACCAACGAGCCCTAAGCCGATGGCAAACAGTGCTTTGCCAAGCCATGGATTAGGCGTTGTCCGAACAAAAACCAGCCCGGCCCCGATCGCAAATTCAAACAGTCGAAATGGCGTTAGAAAAAAAGCCGCCGCTGGATGTGCTGAAACCATCGCCTCGGAAGCCGCAAGGCTAATCCCCCCGATCAGCAAAATTCCCAGCGGTAAGACCGGTCGCTTTGCCTTACTCAAGACCAAAATAAACGCAGGCCAGAATAGATAAAACTGCTCCTCTACCCCCAATGACCATGTATGCAACAGCGGTTTCAGAGAGGCAAAATCATCAAAATAATTGGTCGTGACCCAAAAATAGAAATTCGACAATGCAGCAATAGAATAAAATGCTTCGCCGCTGACCGATTTCAAATCCTGTGACCCAAACATCCAGGAAGCAACCAGAAGTGTACTGACAATTGTCACCATAGATGCAGGAAATAACCGCCGGATCCGACGATGATAAAATGCGGAGAAACTGAATGTCTGATTTTCAATTTGGAACTTCAGCAGCCCGGTAATCAAAAAACCGGATATGACAAAAAAGATATCAACGCCGACAAAACCACCCTCAAAGGCGCTGAAGCCAGCATGGAAAAACAGGACGAGCAAGACCGCGACACCGCGCAACCCTTCAATATCTGGTCGAAACGTAGAAGCCAAAATCTTCTTTCCCAAGCTAAGGTCGAAAAAAACCAATAGCGGGTTTTGGC
>JAZGEB010000100.1:0-3412 GCA_036478515.1 Parvularculaceae bacterium
CGGCAGGCCGATGACCGGTAGACAGGCTCGCGGCATGGCCACGGCCTCAACCTGCTGAAACGTCCGGTAAGATAAGACAAACCACGCCGCCACCAGCACCCCAAGCGTAGCAACGCCAAAAAAAACCTTTAATATCGTTCCGTTGCGACTAAAATTACGCGTCACGCATCTGTCTCCTGTTGCCCTTCAGAAAACCCCGCCCGGGCAGGTAGCGCAAGGGTTTTTTCATCAAAACCTTGCTTGATCACAGGAATTTCATCTTTACGCGCTAATCGGTCATAAAGCCGCCAATTATGGCTTGCTTTTCCCCCGCCACACGCGTAAATCCCCGGTTCGAAATTTAAAACCGCCACACTGCCTGATCTTGAGAGCCATCATGAAAAAAAATATCCATCCAGAATATCACATGATCACCGTCAAAATGACCGATGGAACCGAGTTCCAGACCAAGACCACTTGGGGCAAAGAAGGCGACACCATGAACCTCGATATTGACCCGACCTCTCACCCAGCATGGACCGGCGGCACGGCGCGCCTCCAAGATAAAGGCCAGGTCTCCAAATTCAAAAACCGCTTCGGCAATTTCGGTCTCTAGGCCAAAATCAAATCCAAATTTTGACAAAAGCCCGGGCCGCGCTCGGGCTTTTTGCTTGCTTGCAGTCCGCTGCCACTCCAGCGTAAACCTTTTGGCACGAGCAAAGGAGCGTGAATGGCAAAGTTTTTTGACGGTGTGCGGGATTTTCAGGATCGGGTATTCCCGGACCAAAAAGCGCTGTTTGAAAGCTTGGCCGATGGCCAGCACCCGGATGCGCTGTTCGTCACCTGTTCAGACAGCCGCATCGAAACTGCGATGCTGACCCAATCAAAGCCCGGCGACTTATTTGTCTGTCGCAATGCCGGCAATATTATCCCGCCCCATAAACGCCACACCGGGGGCATCACTGCGACCCTCGAATATGCGATGAAAGCCTTGGCGGTGCCACATATTGTGATTTGCGGGCATACCGGTTGCGGCGCTATGGAAGGTGTGATGCACCCAGAGCTGATCGACGGCATGTCCCATGTTCAAGAATGGCTCGGCTTTGCCCGCAAGGCCAAACAAGAGCTCGAACGCACCCACGCCGACAGCTCTGATGAAACCCGGATGCAACGCCTGACCGAGCTCAATGTCGAGTTACAGCTCAGCCATTTGCGCAGTCATCCAAGCGTTTCTGCACGGCTCAAATCTGGTGACCTGACCTTACATGGCTGGGTCTATGATATCTCTACCGGCCGGGTAACGGCCTATGACGAAGACAAGCATGCGTTTGTAGGGTTTGACGAGAAATATGGGTGAAAATCATAAGGTGGATTAAGCCGAAGTCGAAAATCCACCTTTTATCATCCCTTATTGGAGGATTGATGGTGGATTGCGCTTCGCTTAATCCACCCTACCCGCCCCCAAAAACCACATAAAGATTTCCTTATATGACCATGGACATTTGCCGGAGCTAAGGGTAGACACGGGCGAAATTGATCAACACCACCTCATCTCAGGAGCGCTACATGGCCACCCCCAAAAATGATTACATCGTCACAGACATCTCCCTTGCCGAATTTGGCGACAAAGAAATCAAGCTGGCCGAAAAGGAAATGCCGGGCTTGATGGCGACCCGGGCCGAATATGGTGCTTCCAAGCCCTTGAAGGGCGCGCGCATTGCTGGCTCCTTGCACATGACCATTCAAACTGCGGTGTTGATCCAAACTTTGGAAGCTTTGGGCGCCGAAGTACGCTGGGTCTCTTGCAACATTTATTCAACCCAAGACCACGCCGCCGCCGCGATTGCCGCGACGGGCACGCCGGTCTTTGCCAAAAAGGGCGAAACTCTCGCTGAATATTGGGAATATGCCGACATGATCTGGGAATGGGCCTCTGCTGGCGAAGATGGTGGCACATTGGCCAACATGATCCTTGATGATGGCGGCGATGCAACGATGTTGATCCTGATGGGTGCAGAAGCTGAAACCAACCCATCAGTGCTCGATAATCCGGACACAGAAGAAGAAGAATATCTGGTCGCGACAATCAAGAAGCGTCTGGCCAAAGACCCGACCTTCTATTCGCGGGTCCGGGCCTCAATCAAAGGCGTGACCGAAGAAACCACCACCGGCGTATTGCGGCTTTATGAGCGCGAAAAAGCGGGCACCCTGCCGTTCCCGGCGATTAATGTGAATGACTCAGTCACCAAGTCGAAATTCGACAATAAATATGGCTGTAAGGAATCTCTCGTTGACGCGATCCGTCGCGGCACGGACACAATGATGGCGGGCAAAGTCGCTTGCGTCGCGGGTTATGGCGATGTTGGCAAAGGCTCTGCGGCTTCCTTGAGTGGCGCTGGTGCTCGAGTAATCGTTACCGAGGTTGATCCGATTTGCGCATTGCAAGCCGCGATGGACGGGTTCGAAGTCGTGACCATGGAACAAGCAGCACCGCGCGCAGATATTTTTGTCACCGCCACCGGCAATAAAGACATCCTCACTGTCGATCATATGCGCGAGATGAAAGACAATGCGATTGTCTGTAATATCGGTCACTTTGATAATGAAATTCAGATCGATGGCTTGAAGAATATGAAATGGACCAATGTCAAAGATCAAGTTGATCTGGTTGAGTTTCCAACCGGTCGCGCTATCATCTTGTTGTCACAAGGTCGCTTGGTCAATCTTGGCAATGCCACCGGGCACCCATCCTTCGTGATGTCAGCCTCGTTTACCAATCAGACCTTGGCGCAGATCGAGCTTTATAAACACACCAAAAATTACGGCAATAAAGTCTATGTCTTGCCGAAACATTTGGACGAAAAAGTTGCCGCCCTGCATCTCGATAAAGTCGGCGCGACCTTGTCGAAATTGAGCAAAGAACAAGCTGATTATATCGGTGTCGGTGAGAATGGCCCATTCAAGAATGATGCGTATCGGTATTAATCTTTCATAATTCACCGCCTCATCCTTTGGTATCTCCAAGAAAACACCTCCCCCGCTCGCGGGGGAGGTGGCGAGCGCTAGCGAGACGGAGGGGGTCACGATATTTGCAATCTGTGAGGTGGTTTTTGTTGGGGCATCACTTACCCCCTCCGCCCTTTCAGGGCACCTCCCCCATAAATGGGGGAGGAATTCTGTCTCGATGGTTACAATTATTGTCATCCCGGCTGAAGCGCGGGTGAGGCAAAGAAACCTTACCGCACGACACGGCCCGAGCCATCGCCAGACATCAGCTTTTCAACTTCTGGCACTGTGACCCGGTTAAAGTCGCCAATGATTGAATGTTTCAGACAGCTTGCGGCAACTGCAAATTCCAATGATTGCTGGCGATCCTTATACGCATTAAGACCATAAATTAGCGCCGAGGCAAAACTGTCGCCGCCGCCAACCC
>JAZGEB010000101.1:0-5193 GCA_036478515.1 Parvularculaceae bacterium
CTCGTGCCGTAAGCCTCTCATGCTATCTCAATAGATCCTGATACAAGAGCAGTGAGGGGCATAAAAGACGCTCTTGAACGGCTAAGCTGATCAGAATTATTAGTGTGACACGCTCAAGATCAGAGCGTAAAACAACGCTCGGAGGAATTTGTGAAAATAATTTTCTATTCAAGCTTTGTGCTATGGGCATGCGCACACGTCTTTTTTTTTCAAGTGGTGGAAAATACTTGGCTATATGAAACGGAGTTTGCGAATTGGAACTTATATGTTTTGGACAGGTTTTGGTCGCCGATTAAGGATAGAGAAACCCTATTTCATATGTTAAGGCCCTTTAGCGGATACTACGGTTCATTTGATGAAGCCTCAGATATACCAAACGCATTTTCATTTTGGACATTTTATATACTTCATATTGTTGGAATTTTTTCAATCTTTCTTGCTTGGCTTGCACCCGTCGTATTTGCGCGCAATCTCTTCAACCGCTTATCGGATAATCGTATTGCCTAGCCTCGCCAGTGCCGTACTAGAACCGTCCGCTCCCCATGGCGAAAACCGTGGGGTCCATCTCTAAAAAGGCGAAAAACGCAAGGATGGTTCATTGGGAATCGTTCGGGTGATGGTGTGGTGTATTCCTCCTCCGCTCGCGGGGGAGGTGGCGCCGAAGGCGTCGGAGGGGGGTAGCGGTGATGCCTCTTGGAATTTTGCTTTTTGCATGACTTACCCCCTCCGCTTCGCTACGCTCAGCACCTCCCCCACAAATGGGGGAGAAATTCTTTCGATCCACCAATATAAAGCGAAGCGGAGCCTTCGAAGGATCCCGTGAGACGAACCCGGACCCGTTCACCTGAGATCCCGAAATAAATTCGGGATGACGGTGCTTAAACCACCAACACGATCTTGCCGATATGGGTACTTGCTTCCATCAGCCGATGGGCGTCGCTCGCATTCTCCAAGGCAAAACTGCTGTCGATGACCGGTTTGACCTTACCCTGATTGATCAGTGGCCAGACTTTTTTCCGCAATGCGTCGGCGATGACGGTTTTTTGTTCGACCGGGCGGGCGCGCAAGGTCGAACCGGAAAGCGTTAAGCGCTTGCGCATGATGTCGACGATGTTGATCTGCGCATTGACGCCGGTCAGAAATGCAATTGAGACATGACGGCCATGGGGCTTCAAGCAGCTCAAATTTTTAGCAACATAATCGCCGCCGACCATATCCAGCACCACATCGACACCGCCAAGGGCTTTGATCTGCGTCTCCCAATCATCTTCTTTGTAATTGAAAGAGGTGGCTCCGGCTTCGGTTATGCGGGCGCATTTTTCCGCTGACCCGGCGGTGGCGATGACCTTAGCGCCGAAAGCCTGGGCCATGGCAATCGCAGTCATGCCAATGCCGCTGGTGCCGCCATGGACCAAAAAGGTTTCGCCGGCTTGCAATTTTGCGTCATCAAAAACATTGGTCCTGACGGTGAAAAATGTTTCGGGCAGACTGGCAGCCTCCGCCAGGGATAAGCCATCGGGCACCGGCAGGCAGAGTTGCGCGTCGGCCACCGCATATTCAGCATAGCCGCCGCCAGTCAGAAGCGCGCAAACCTGGTCGCCAAGGGCGACGCCTGAAACATCGCTGCCGAGCGCGACAATTTCGCCAGCAACTTCCAGCCCCGGCAAGTCGCTGGCGCCTTTGGGGGCTGGGTAGAGCCCCATGCGCTGGACCACATCCGGGCGATTGACGCCGGCAGCGGCGACTTTGATCAACACCTCACCAGCGTCGGGCGTCGGTATCGGGCGCTCACAAGAAACCAGAACTTCTGGTCCGCCGGGTTCGGTGATTTCGATCGCATTCATGGTTTCGGGTAGGGGCATTGGACTTCCTCTTGGGCTATTCTTATGTCCCATATGCGCCAAATTGAGGAAATTTACATCTCTTATTGGAGAGGGAAACCTAGCCAGTTCTGTCCTTGGCGACCAAAGTCATCCCGGACGCCGACAGGCGAGCCGGGACCCGAGGCCCGCATGTCAGATCCCGGGTCTTCGCCCGAGACGACACATCGAAAAGCCCCGCCCCCCCATTCTTATAAAATTTGCGATGAGGGCGTCTGTTTATGCTATCCATCAAAAGAGACCCTTAATCTAGGAGACCCGCCCATGAGTGATGAAATTCTGACCAATGATGTGACTGACCCGAGAGGCGAGAAATTTATTGATGCTTTGGCGGCGCAGGATTTGACGCTGTTATCGGCCGATGATCTGCGCCAGCGTTTGGTCCGCTTGCAAGCTGAAGTGTCCCGCACCGAGGCCGGACTGGGCACCAGAGCCGGGGCCAATGTGGCGGCTGAAGCTCTGTTCAAAAAATAGCCATACCTTTTAGTCCCGGATGCCGGAACAGCCCTTTGGGTACGGTTAAGAAACATTCTACTTTAAGGCACTTGGTACCGCTGCCCACAACCGCAAGGCCGTCTGACGAAGCCCAGCGGCTGCGCGTGAAACGGCGCATTCTCTTTCTAGTTGCCACCCGTGAGCCTTGGCACACCGCTTGCTCTTAAATCTTACATCAACGAGGTTTTGTTGCTTGCACCCGGATCAAGGGAACGCCATCATACAAGGCCTCGGGACAATAATTGACCCGGAGGGAAGTTTTGGGCGCCATGAATAACAACGAGAACGTAAAACCAACTGCGTTAACTGAAACCGAAGCCAGTGCTGAGGGCTTTGTTGCCTCACGGCTCTTTTCCAACCTGTTTGCGATGGGCATGGAACTGGTCGAAGAAACTGCGACCTATCTTGATACTGATGGCCGCGATGCGGCCAAAAAATTGCCGCGAAATGGCGCTCTTGCCTATGCCGGCTCGTCCATGCGCCTGACCACGCGATTGATGCAGATTGCCTCTTGGCTGCTGGTATTGCGGGCGCTGCGGGACAAGGAAATGACTTACGCCGAAGCGGCCAATGAAAAATATCGCCTTGGCTCACCAGAACCGGTGCGCGAGCCATCCCTTGGCGATGACGAATTATTGCCCCAAGCCTTGTATGATCTGATTGAAGAATGCGACCAACTTTTTGCCCGTATAGCGCGGATTGATCTGGACCTGTTTACCGGCCACAAATCTGCGACGAGAGAGCGCGATGCCGCAAGTCAGTTGCGCTCATTACAAGCGGCTTTTCCCACTCAGGACTGATCGGCTCATTGACGTTTTCAAACCTCATGGCGGGATAAACCCCGCCCTACGGTATTTTTGGTGTTCTTTGCTTTTTGTGGTAGCGTCTCCCTTCACTGTCGAGGGAGTTGGTTATGGCTTGGGGTCTAAAATTACGCGTCGTTTTGTTGGTCCTAGCGGTACCCTACTCTTTGATCGGGATGAGCCATGCAGAAGATCAACTGTCTAAGCGATTTGTTGGCGGCTATGCTTTTGTCGATGTGCCGATTGCAACAGCTTATCAGGATTGGACGACGCAAAAAGGCCTGAAGGGCTTTTTGGTCTCCAAGGCGGATATCTCTTTGCAGCCGGGCGGGGACTATAGTCTGACGATGCGCTATCGGACCCCAGAATCTGGCGATCAACCGACCAATGGCCAAATTCTCTCGCTTCAAGCTGGTGAGATGCTGAGCGTGACGTGGCACATCCCAACGACCTTTGACGGCGTTGGCGGTCAGCAAACCTTCGTTCAATTGTGGTTCGAGAGTGTCGGACCAGACCGAACCTTGGTCACAGTTGAGCAACATGGCTTTGGCACCGGCAAAGACTGGAATGCGGCCTATACTTATTATTCTGACTTATGGCGGCGCATTTTTGATGCTTATGAAAGCCACCACGCGCCTGATGATGACTAAGTTTCCTCAATAAAGGCGATATTATTTCTGCCCTGACAAAACAGCAGCAACAGGCCTGCATCGATTTAGCTAAATCTGATCCCGTGCTCGCAAACGCCCTCAAAATGATTGGTGCGCCGCTGATCCGGGCACGGGCCGGTGGCTATCAGGGGCTTTTTCGGATCATCATTGAACAGCAAGTATCAGTCCCCAGCGCCCAAGCTATTCTGGCACGGTGCGAGGCGAGCTTGCCGGCGATCACGGCTCAAAATATCGCGAAGATTTCTGAGCAAGCGTTGAGAGATGTCGGCTTTTCTGGGCCAAAAATACGATATGTCCAGGGCGCGGCGGCGTCAGTCCTCAGCGGTACATTGGACTTGGCCTCTCTCTCGCAGCTGAGCAATGATGAAGCGGCGGAACATTTACTCATGGTCAAGGGCGTGGGTCCGTGGACGGCGGCGATTTATCTTTTGTTCTGTGAGGGGCGGTTGGATATTTGGCCACGCGGTGATGTCGCTTTGCGCGCGGCTTGGATGGCGGCAAGCGAGACCGCCCAAAAGCCGGTGATGGCAGAGTTCGATGATCATTGTGAAGGTTGGGCCCCGTGGCGCGGAATGGCGGCGCATATCCTCTGGACTTATTATGCCCATATCAGGGGCCGTAAACCGATTTAGACACCCAAGGGCTTGTGGCAAAAGTGTCACGCAGAGGTGTGACACTGCTTGTTGAGAATCAGATAAGGTGGTGTCGGTAAGCTGGTCAGGATATGCTGACCGGTGGCGCTCCCAAAATAGGGAGACAGATGAAAAGGAATTTGGGTTCAGACAGGCTGATTTTCATATTAAAGACAGATACATCGCCGTCTTGCTTGGCCAGATCAGGAGGACGGTATGAATATCATGACCCCGCCGCCTGAGCGGCAACACCTAGAGGCATGTCCAGCGCTGGTGCTCAATGCTGATTTTCGGCCCCTGAGCTATCACCCGCTTTCGCTTTGGCATTGGCAAGACGCGCTCAAAGCCGTGTTTCTCGACCGGGTTGATGTCGTCGCCGAATATGAAAGCGTTGTCCATTCCGCCTCGTTTGAAATGCGACTGCCATCGGTGATCGCGCTGCGCACTTATGTCAATCATGCTCGCAGCCCCGCATTTACGCGCTTTAACGTGTTTTTACGCGACAGCTTCACCTGCCAATATTGTGGTGTGACGGGGCGCGAATTGCTGACCTTTGATCATGTTATTCCGCGGTCAAAAGGCGGTAAGACGACATGGGAAAACATCGTTGCTGCTTGTTCGCCATGCAATTTGAAAAAAGGCGGGCGGATGCCGCGCGATGCCAGAATGCTGCCCGCGCAAAAGCCCTATAAACCTAATATGTATGAGTTGA
>JAZGEB010000102.1:0-3995 GCA_036478515.1 Parvularculaceae bacterium
TCCTCTTGCCGACTTGTCGTCTTTTCTGTCCGGGCCTGATAATAATCCGCGACGAGTTTTAACCGTTCATCCAGCGCTTCATCAGCCAAATGGTCTGTAAAAACCAGCGCCTCACCAAGATAATCAAAGATGCTTGAAGTTTCTTGATAAAAGAGCGGCAGGTAATGTTCCATCCCTGCTTGCTTGCGAGCCGAACTGACGGCCTCATAAATTGGATCATCGCCTGCCGGTCCAAATGTGGTGATCCATTGGTGGCGAAACCGCGATATTGTTTCAGAGCTCAGCAAAATTTCAGACGCGGCGGTCAAGTCCAAGCTGGTGCGCTGTGCAGTTGTGCGCTGGGTTTCTGGATCAAATGCCCGGATAGATTCCAGTGTATCGCCAAAAAAATCGAGACGGAGCGGCTCCCGCGCGCCTGGCGGATAAATATCCACTAACCCGCCACGCACGGCAAAATCACCTTTTTCGCGCACGGTGCTGGCTCTGGAGTAGCCATTGGCTACGAGAAAGGTGATCAGCGCTTCACTATCAACTGATGCGCCTGGTTTGGCTTGGAAACTCGCCTCGCAAACTACCTGGCGCGGCGGTACTCTTTGTACAACCGCATTAATCGACATAATCAAAACCAGCGGTTTGTCGGCATCCCATTTTGCCAGTAAAGACAATATGGACATTCGGGTTGCCGTCACATCTGGGGATGGCGAGGCTCGGTCATAGGGTAAACAGTCCCATGCCGGAAACATCATCACCGGTATATCACCAGCAAAATACCGCAAAGCCGTTGCTGTCGCTGCTGCCCGGCTCGCATCTCTGGCGATGTGAACAACCACGCCTTTTCTGGCCTTCACAGCCCGAGCAATTGCGAGCGCATCCGCGCCTTCTGGCGCGCCATGGACAAACATAGTCTCCTGATCGTGCCAAATCCGCTCTTGCGAGATTTGTTTAACCAGAGAAATCGACCCCATCGCGCTTTTCCTAATTTTTCAGGCCTCCCATAATATAGGCGGCCACATGCACAAAACCCGCGGATACTGTGAGAGTATCCTCGGTTATGGTTGATTTACGCCGGTCATTGATTGAAAGCAAGGCACGCCATGGCCGCTTAAATACGAAAAAAACCGACCCAATATCTGGGCCGGTTTGTAAATTTTCTTAGACCTAGTTAAAAAAAACTAGGCGGTTTTTTTGCGGCGCTTAGAGGCACCATAAGCTGCTATTCCGGTTAGGAAGAATGGAAGCGCAGCTGGTAGCGGTGCTTCAACATCAATAGCGCTGATGTAAAATTCTGTATCGACATAATCAAACTGGACGAAACTGGTATCAGCAAAGAACGCATCGCTCATAGCAGCCATTTGCATAAACACAGTCATCAAGGCAGTTTGGCTGCCATTATCTGTCGTGACAGTGATCATACCATCATTCGCAGCATTGATTAAAAAATGTCCTGAATCGCGAAAGATTAAGCCAAAGATGTCTCTCGTCGCGTTCACGAAATTAATGCTCACCGTCTCAGTGACGGTCACATTATCATCGCTGCTTGGATCACACTGAAGCGACATATCAAGCGTACCACAAACACCAAGACCGGCTTCGCCAGCATCAAGATAAGCAAATCCATCCTGGCCACCAACAATGGCATTGAAAGTCATGGATATGCCGTTAATCGTAAGGACATCTCCGTTCATAACGCCACGCTCACCATTGGTGTCAGCTTCATTAGCAAAGTCGACCAAGGTTGCATGGGCTGGCGCAAAGGCCATAGAAGCAGCGATTGCTGCGATTGCGATTAGTTTCTTCATGAGAACCCCCATATTTTACAAATTCTGTTACACAATTAGACAAAACCGTCTTAGCACTTTTAGACGTTCCGTCGCACCGCATACACTTACGGCGCTCAAGTCCATTTCAGGTAAATAAAGTGTTAATGTCAAAGAATTCTTATGGTAAACAAAAAGATAGTCAGCATTAACCATAAAAACGATACCTAAAAAGCACACAACGTATAGGCCCCATCCGTACCCGTCTGGGTTGTGCTATATTTTATATACATTTCAATGAGTTAGAGTTTTATCGCTAACCGAGTTTTCTCTTATTCGCTTTCCCGCTATACGGGTTTTTTTGCTTCGCTAGGCTGAGACGTATGGGAACTGCCGGTATTTCAAACGCTTCACGTATTGAATTTACCAAATATCGGCGATAGCTTTCCGGTAAATCGTCTGCACGCTGACAATGTGCCACAAAGGTGGGTGGCCGCGTTTTTGTTTGAGCGATATAGCGAATTTTAATCCGTTTCCCTGCCACCGCTGGTGGTGGGTGTCTTGTGATTGCACTTCCCAACCAAGTGTTTAGATCGCTGGTTTTAACCTTCGCGTTCCAATCTACATATACGCTCGTCACCGCCGGCATCAGTTTTTCAACGCCCCTGCCGGTCAAAGCTGACAAGCAGATGATCGGCAGACCTGGCGCTTGCGACAGCAACGTATCAACACGCTCGCGCAAATGTTTAAATGTTTCGTTTCGATCCGTTACTTGGTCCCACTTGTTGGCAACCAGCACCACTGCCCGTCCCTCCCGTAGCGCCAAGTCAGCAATTTGCAAATCTTGCTTATCCAGCGCTTGATCAACGTCAAACATGACGACCACGACTTCGGCAAATTTTATCGCCCGCAACCCATCGCCCACCGACATGCGCTCTAGTCGTTCCTGCACTTTGGCTCGTTTACGCATCCCGGCCGTATCGTAAAGTTTAATCGGCCAGTCTCGATCAGTGCCTGACCAGCTCCATTCTAACCCGATAGAATCCCGGGTGATGCCAGCTTCCGGGCCCGTTAATAATCTGTCCTCACCGATCATATGATTGATCAGCGTAGATTTACCGGCATTTGGCCGCCCGACAATTGCCACTCGAAGGGGCTTTAGCGGGTTGTCCCATTCCATGGTATCGTCATTATCTTCAGACTCATATTGCTCTGCATGGGGACGAATAGCATTGTACAATTCGGCTTGGCCTTCGCCATGCTCGGCAGAAAAAGCGATCGGATCGCCCAGCCCCAAAGCAAATGCTTCATACGCGCCTTCATAGCCCCGCCCCTCGCACTTATTAGCAAGCAGAATTATCGGTTTGTTACTGGCGCGCAGCAGGCTGGCAAATTTTTCGTCCGCTGGTGTCAGCCCAGCTCTGGCATCAACCATAAAGATAATCACATCAGATTGCTCAATCGCAATATCTGTCTGTTGGCGCATCCGCCCTTCGAGTTTTGCGATCGGTGCTTCTTCAAGGCCAGCGGTGTCAATAATTGTGAATTTCAAGTCGCCCAGACGTGCCTCATGTTCACGCCGATCCCGGGTCACCCCAGGCTGGTCGTCGACAAGCGCGAGTTTCTTCCCGACCAAGCGGTTGAACAGCGTCGATTTACCGACATTAGGTCGGCCTATGATGGCGATTTTAAAGGACATGGGCTAGGCTTCTGGACCTCAGTCAGCCCCACGTCAAGCGCAGCTTGGGGGCCTGACCAAGCTTATTTGAATGCGACCAAATTTCCCTTGTCATTCAGGACAAAAACGGTCTCTTCGGCAATAATTGGCGCAATCATCGAACTTTTACCAATCTTCACCTGCCGCTCAATGCTGCCATCTGCCGGTGACACAACCGCCAACTGACCTTTGGTGGAGACGAGCAGCAATTTGCCCCCTGCCGCGACGGGTCCGGACCAGCTGATGCGTTTTTTCTTCTTCTTTTGTTTTTCATATTTTGGCAGTTGCTTGATCCACGCCACGGCACCATCTTCTCTGGCAAGGGCGACGAGTTCATTCTCGATCGTCACCACAAACAAGAAGTCATCAGCAATCCACGGCATTTGGATACTCGAAATACCATTTTCCCAGATCGATTGGCCGGAGCGCACATCAATGGCGGACATCTGCCCGGCATGACTGACGGCGTAAACCACACCGCGATCAATAATCGGGCTGCCAGCAACATCGGCCAGATTGGA
>JAZGEB010000103.1:0-3830 GCA_036478515.1 Parvularculaceae bacterium
CAAAAAACTCCAAATAACAAAGGGGGCTAACCCCAGCAGGGGGCTGGGGGGATCGCCCTCGTTTTTAACCCCTTATGTCTCGCCTAAGCTGCCTTGTTTGGCAAGGTTTTGCCGACCGAAAAGAGTGAGTTTGCGGGCTTTGTAAGAATGGCCGCGCGCCCTGATTGCTACGGGGCTTTCGGGCTCGCGCGATAAAGCTTGCCTTGCGCCGCATCGGTCACAAAATAAAGCGCTCCATCCGGGCCGGTGCGCACGTCGCGAATGCGGGCATCGAGCTCCCCGAAGAGCTCTTCTTGGGTGCCATATGTACCATCAGCTTGAACATCAATACGGCGGATATGTCGGTGCGCCAATGCGCCAATAAACAGATCGCCCTGCCAGTCGGGGAATAAATCGCCGTCATACATGGTCAAGCCAGACGGGGCGATCGAGGGAATGAAGTGGATCACGGATTGCGCTAACCCCTCACGGGCCGAGTAAGGCGAGACCGTCGCACCGGAATAATCAAGCCCATAGGTGATCACCGGCCAGCCATAATTGGCCCCGGCTTTGATGATGTTGACCTCATCGCCGCCTTTGGGTCCATGTTCATGGCTGATGATGGTGCCATCCTTGGTCACGATCAGTCCTTGCGGGTTGCGGTGACCATAAGAGTAGATCTCAGCTTTTGCGCCGTCTTGGCCGACAAAGGGATTGTCTTCCGGGATGCTGCCATCAAGATTGAGGCGGATGATTTTGCCAAAATGATTGTCGAGATTAACCGCCTCATCCTTGTATTTATAGCCCTCGCCCAAGGCCAGGAGCAGCGTATTATCCGGCAAAAAGGCGATCCGACCGCCATAATGGTTCGAGGTCGTACTCCACGGCTCCCGGGTGAATAATATTTCAAGGTTGCGCAGCTCTCCCGAGCCAGCACCGCCTTCTTCGGGTAAGACTAATTGAGCTTTGGCTAATCTCGTGCCATTGGCCTTCGCGGTGCCATGAGAATAAGCGATGAAAACCTCCCCGGTGGCACCATATTCTGGCGAGAGCACGACTTCTTGGAATCCGGCTTGTGATTTGACATGGATCGGCGGTAGGCCGGCGATTGGTGCGTCTTGCAAGGCCCCATTGACGATGATCCGCAGACCGCCATTGCGTTCGGCGACTAATAGCTCGCCGCCGGGCAGAAAGGCAATCGAAGACGGGTGGTTGAGGCCAGTGGCCAGTTCTTCAAGCTCATAGGTAAGGGCGGCAGCGGGTGCATCGCCGATTTCTTGAGATCGGGCTGGGCTGGTTTCAGAACTTGGCCCAGCGTCAGCAAGTGAGGCGGGTATGGCTTCGGTTTTGGTGCAGGCGGTCAAGAGGCTTGCAAAGGCAATCAGACCGGCAATAAGGGGCTGGGATATATGGGGGTATGGCTGGGGCATCGGGTCTCTCCATTCAGCACATATATATCGCTATTGGACCGTCATACCAAGTGGCTTTATAGTGGCACTTCGAGGAGGCACGCCTGATGAAACTCATACGCAATATTATTCCGTGGCTGATCGCTTCAGGGCTTGGCTATGTCGTCGCCAGCCTATTGTCTTCTTATGCGGTGTTACGCAGTCAGGCGGCGCTTGGCTACCCGGTTCCGGTGGGTGATTGGCCGCTGACAATGTGGCGAGATTTCACCGGACTATGGGCTTATTTGTTGATTTTGCTGGTGACGTTTGCGGTCGCGTTTTTAGTCGCAGGCGGATTGAAGCTTGTGCTGAAACTACTTGCGCCGGTCGCCTATCCAATTGCTGGCGGTGTCGGCGTCGCTGTCACCTTGTGGCTGATGGGGCAACAATTTGGCACCATTCCGATCACCAGTGCGAATAGTACTCTGGGCATGGGGTTTCAGATTGTTGCCGGCGTCTTTGCCGGGCTGGTGTTTGAGCGCTTGCGATCCAAGCACTAATTTATTTTTTGCCATTTGCCGCGACCGGTAAAAACCAGGGTGCTGATTTTTCCGTTCTGCTCGATATTGACATGGGCGAGCCAGTCTTTCCCGAGACTTTTCAAAATCGTGCTTTTAAGCTTGAGCGTGCCGCTCGCAGGAACCGTGCCTTCTTGATAGACGAAAACATAAGCCCCGTCTTGCTCGGCACCGATTGTGGTTAAGGGATGAGGCGCGCCATCATGTTGAGTGACAAAATTTTCTTCTGCATAAAGAGCGAGCTTGGCCAAATTGGCCATATCGCCAAGGTCGGGTTCGGTGACGCCTTCAAATTCTGTGAGCAGACGGATACCATCATGAACATGAAATCGATGGGTGATCTGCATGGCGGTGCCTGTTACCTTCACCGTTGAGACGACCACCGGCATGCGATGGGCGGCGACGCTGAAGGGCATCATCAGCACCACAGCCAAGCCAATTCCGAAAAAACGCCGGGTCAAGATCATGTCTAATTACCCGGCGTAAGGGGAACATCGCTTGCTTTTTTCTTACCGCCATTGGCTTCTTTTAAATCTACCAGCATGTCGGCCATCAGGTCGCTGTCCTTGCTTTTTGATTTATATAATTCCAGACGGGATTTGCTGATTTGCTGCGGCCAGACATTGTTCGAGCGGTCGGCATCCGCGATTTCGTGATTGTCATCGATTGAAATTGAAGCGAGGGCATCGTCGAGCACCAGCAGCTTGGTGGTGTTGGTCGCGTCGCGCCGCCAAATTTCTGCCGGGATCATGCGGGTCTCTGTCTTGCCATTGACAAAGTTGAGCGTCATCGGGATCGGCATGGGTAGGCCGCCGATATTTTCAAAATCAACAAAATAGATGTATGGGTTTTGTTGCAGCGCCCGATCAAGGGTTGCGGCTTCCCAATCTTTCAGCCCGTCGCGAAATTTGGTATATTTATTTTTATCTTTGTTCGACACAGCAAAGCGATCGTTCTTATTATAGAAATCACTAAGTTGTGGGCGCTGGTCAAGCCGGGTTTTGCGACCTTCTTCAGCATTGCGTCGTTGCAGCAATGGCGGCGGGGCATCTATCAAGCGTTGCTTGCGCGCCAAAGGAAACTCCGTTTCCGGATTTTGGCTCGAGACGCGATATTCGCGAATGCTGCTGATGCCAATATCGACATGATCGGTGGTAAAGAACCAGCCGCGCCAAAACCAATCTAGGTCGATCCCGGAGGCATCCTCCATGGTCCGGAAAAAATCAGCCGGTGTCGGCCGTTTAAATTTCCATCTAGTTGCATATTCCTTGAAGGAAAAATCAAATAATTCGCGCCCCATCACCGTTTCGCGCAAAATAATCAAAGCTGCTGTCGGTTTTGAATAGGCATTAGGCCCAAGCCGCAAAACAGAATCTGACTGGGTCATAATCGGCACTTGATTTTCAGATTTCATATAATCAGTGATGTAGTCGAGAACGTTGACGTCATCGCGATAGGCCGGGTAATTTTCTTCCCATTCCAAAGCCGCGACATAATCCAAAAACGAGTTCAACCCTTCATCCATCCAGGTCCATTGGCGTTCATCTGAATTGACGGTCATTGGAAAATAGATATGGCCAACCTCGTGAATGATAACGCCGATCAGGCCATATTTTATCCGCCGCGAATAGGTCGGGTCTTTGGCATTGCCATCGTCATCCTCGTCCACCACTGGGCGATAACCGTTAAAGGTGATCATCGGATATTCCATTCCGCCGCGCTCCCAGGTATTCACCGACTGAGCGGTTGGGTAGGGATAGGCAAAGGAAAACCGCGAATAGACATCCATTGTATGGATCACAGCTTCGGTCGAATATTTCGACCAAATTGGTTCAGCTTCATTGGGGTAGAATGACATTGCCATCACCAGCGGCATCTCGGCATC
>JAZGEB010000104.1:0-4289 GCA_036478515.1 Parvularculaceae bacterium
GCGACGATATCGCCGACGATCTACGCCCATTGCTGTGTCAGCTGTCTTGCTTGGCAAAAGCACTGCCATATTTTCCCTACCCCGAACCATAGAAAATTGGTGTTCGGAGGGAACCGTATCAAAGACCCGTGAACAAATACTTGCTAAAGACCCAATTTGGGCCAAGAAGTCGCATTATATTCCAGCTTCTAAGAGGGGGTTGATGGAAAAATACCCTGCTTTGAGATCAAGTGTTTCAGGGTGGGGCACTTCTCTCGTTTTTGTTAGGATTAGCTTAACCAAATGTTATCTGTCGCCCCTTTTACCGCATCGTAAAACCTCCCATACTAGGGTGATGGCAAAATATGAGAGTAAGCCTAGCTAGCTCGTGACAAGGAATGTGATCGCAGGATGGAAAAGAGACCGCCATATTGGCGCAAACTACTGGCCCCGCGCCGCGCCGATAAGACGAGCAAGAACCAATATATGGCGGCAACGGATGTGGCCCATGGCCAGGGTCGGCAAGCGCCGCTTGCGATTGATATCCCGCCGGCGGTTTTAACCTTGATGTTTCCGATGGTGCTGATCCATCTTGTTGGCGTTGTACTGCCGGTGTTTACAGACATCCCTCATTTTGCCGCACGCATTTCCCATGCATTAGCTTTGACACCGCGGTTTTTGTTTGAGGGGGCTGGATATCGGGACGGCATTCTGGCGCAATTCTTACCTTTGATCACCCATTCTCTGGTTCATGCGAATTTCATGCATTTGGCTTTGAACACGGTCTGGTTGATTATTTTCGGCACCGCTGTTGCGCGGCGCTTGGGTGCGGATGGTCGCTTTTGGCAGTTGGATAGTTGGCTCCGGATCAATGCCTTCTTTTTGTTTTTCTTCAGTAGTGTGATCTTTTCCGGATTTCTGTTTGCGCTGGTCCAGCCCAATTCATTGACCCAATTGGTTGGGGCGTCTGGCGGTATTTCCGCCTTGCTCGGGGCATCGATGCGATTCATCCTGCGCCCGCACCAGCCCTATGGGCCCTATTATGGTGGCTTGTCGTCGCTGAGGGAAAAGCCGGTGGTGATATTCAGTCTCGTCTATGTATTCATCAATTTGATGTCTGCCTTTGGCGGCGGCTTCTTTTTGCAAACCGGAAATTCCATCGCTTGGGATGTGCATCTGACCGGCTACTTCTTCGGTCTGCTCGCCTTTCCCTATTTTGATCGTTATGCGATTGAGGCACCGAGTGACCGGCCAACATTGTATAGCGTCAATTAAAGGATGCTGGTGTATGCTAATGATCTGAATTTGTTGGTGACGGAGGGGACATGATAGCTAGCGGATACGTGAAGAACGTCAGTATTTGGATAAAAATTGAGCAGATTGCCCTGATGATCGGACTTACCGGTGTGGTTTTGCTATCGCTGGTTTTATGGAATTGGTCGGCGTTTCCTCATGAGTTTCGGCAGCTTTTTTATGGCGGTCAGCCTGCCGCATTTTTTATCGGATTTGCGATCATGGGGGGGGTATTGGGGACGCTTTTGTTTTTTGCCAATCTCATATTACGGCGCAGAGCAAGTGTGCGATGGAGGTTGATCATGGTCTTTTTGTTTTTGAGTTCTTTGCCCTTTTTGGGCGCGTTCCTATAGCTTTGCTCTGCTCAATAGTTTTGTGCTTGATGGCCATAACGCGCGGATTTATTTACGCAACAGGCTCATCACCGGCGATCATAGAGTTAAATAGCGAGCCCGGGACCTTGCCATTTATGATGTATGCAGGGCATGATTGGCTTGATAGGTGGCAATTATTACAGATTAAGGGAGAAATAGGACCATGCTGGTAGGTGAGATTTTAACTTCCAAGGGCGGCGATATTTTTGAGGTCGCTGCTGAAGATACAGTGGCCCAAGCGGTGGCGATTCTAGCCGATAAAAATATCGGTGCGGTTTTAGTTCGCGATCAGAAAAAAACCATCAGCGGTATTTTATCCGAGCGAGATGTCGTGCGTCATTTGGCAAAAGGCGGCAATGACCCATTGCAGACACCTGTTGCTGATTTGATGACCAAAAATGTCGTCACCTGCGAGCCCAATATGACTGTTGATGCCTTGATGGCGGTGATGTCTGAAAGACGTATACGGCATATTCCGGTGGTGCAAAATGGCAACCTCAAGGGCATGATCTCAATCGGCGATGTGGTGAAGCGAAAAATATCCCAATCAGAAGAAGAAGCCGAAGCGCTACGCCAATATATTGCGGCGAGTTAGAGCCTTTCTCGATAGTTCCGCATGGCTATTATATGCGGCTACTATTCCGCGGCGATACGGGGACAAATCAAAGTGCACAGATTTTTTGTTACCACTCTCTGCGTTGCCGAGTCCGATGCACCAGATTACAAACCGCTCTATGAAGAGACTTTCCTTCTGGTGTCGGCAATTAGCGAAAGCGATGCTCGGCGCTTGGCTGAAAAACATGGTGTTCAATCAGCGCCAGACTATAAAAGCGTCACTGGAAATCAGGTCAAGTGGCGGTTCTTGGAAGTCGTAGATGTCACGTTATGTCTCGATGAAAAATTGGATCGTGATGTTGTCGAGCTTCATGGTCGATTTTTGCGTGATATTGAGAGCTATGACAGGCTGAGAAATATCGAAGACTAAGAAGAAGCCGAAGCTTTATTATATCTCGCTGCGCAAAAAAAGGTCCCCGTCTTCTTAATATGCGGTTTGCCCGGGCAGGGGGTTCGCCACAAAAAGACGAGGACCGATCCGAAAAAATCAAAACAACGGCGTTCACGTGTGTCAGGATACGCAAAGACACAGGCGTTTGCGCCGGTGAGGTTAGTTTTGAGCTTTTTCCGGAATGAGCACAGCATCAATCACATGGATGACGCCATTGGATGTTGGGACATCTACTTGGGTTAGAAAACTGTCATTGGCTTTGGGGCCTTGTGACAAAGTGATGGTCACATCGATGCCGTTCAGGGTCGCCAGTTTTTGGCCATCTGTTAGATCAGCCGCCATGATTTTACCGGGGATAATATGATAAGCCAGAACAACTTTTAACTGATCAACATTATCCGCCAGCATCAGCGCCTCGAGGGATGCGCTATCCAGCTTTGCGAAGGCTTCGTCGGTTGGCGCAAGGACGGTGAACGGACCTTCCTGGCGCAAGGTGACATCAAGGCCTGTGGTGTTGAGGGCGGTGAGCCAAGTTTCGAATGTGCCAAGCGACGCGGCTGTATCGATGATGTCGGGCTCAAGAATAGCCGTATCGGCAGCTGGCGGCGAGCTATCGTCGAGAGTGCTTGTCTCCTCATCTTGAGCAGCAGGCATGGCTTTTTCAACGACGGGCTGCGGGGGACCGTCTATCTTGGATTCTTCTGCGCAGGCAATGGGGATCATTCCAAAGGCAGTAAGGGTTACGAGGATGGATTTTAGCGTGTGTTTCATCTTAGCCTCCTTGGGTGGCTTAGCGCAATTTTTAACGGTCTTCTGGTTGATGCTTTCTTTTCTCTTGCTTCTCTTCGTCGTCAAGATTTTAATCAACAAACATTGGCAATGCGCTGGGTTACGCGAAGTTCGCGTGGGCACCCCCCAGTGAATGGCGAGAGGATTGCGCCTCGTTAACGGCGAAAATTCGGCAATTTGAAATCATTACACAGGGTTAATGACGTATCCGGAACAATCGGGATGAAGACACCTGATGAGTTAGTTTGCGTGCGTCTCTTCTTGGTGCGAGGTCGGACTGTTGGTTGCCACATTCACAAAATACTCGTTTTTCCGCCATAATCGCTGCCCTATTTGCAAGCCCATTTGCGAAAAGGGCAATGAGCAGTTTTGATGTCGCGCGGGTTTTGTTGGTTAAGCCTCTTTAAATCTTGGCAGGGTATGTTTTTTAAGCAGCTATTTGATCAACCAACCAGAAGGACCGGCCATGCGCCACGCCCTTTCATCTTTACGAGGCACCCTGGCCAAGGCCCTATTGCCAATGGCTGTGGTGTATTTTGGCGTGAATTTGCTCGGTCGAGGGCTGTTGATGGCTAATACCGACGGCATTGCGGTCAGTCAGATGGAGCTGGTCGGCGGTGACTTCCTCGCCTTTTGGACTGCTGCCAAAGCGGTCTGGGCCGGAGAGGCGCTGGCCATGTATGACCGGGCCGCGTTTGAAACGGCGATGTCTGCAACCAGCGGGTTAGAGCAGCATTTTATGTTGTGGCAATATCCGCCCACGGCGTTTTTTATCTTTGCGCCATTGGGTCTGGTGGGATTTCATACCGCTTATATTGGCTGGATGGCCGGTACATTCGGATTGTTAT
>JAZGEB010000105.1:0-6084 GCA_036478515.1 Parvularculaceae bacterium
AGCGCCCCATTGGTCGAGCCGCCCGTCGCAGCGACCACAGCGGCGGCATTTTCAAATGCTTTGCGGGTGCAAATATCTCGCGGACGCAAGTTTGCGGAGATCAACGCCATCACCGCCCGGCCCGAAGCATCCGCATATTGGTCGCGGCTTTCATAAGGCGCAGGGTCAGCTGACGACAGAGGCAACGCCAAGCCGATCGCTTCAGACACGCACGCCATTGTATTGGCGGTAAACTGACCCCCACAGGCCCCGGCCGAAGGACAAGCCACTTTTTCCAACGCCCGCAATTGTGCCTCGGTCATATTATTAGCACCGGCCGCATGCGCGCCGACCGCTTCGAACACATCCAAAACCGTAACGTCCCTGCCCTGCCACGTGCCCGGCAAAATTGAGCCGCCATACATAAACACCGACGGCACATTCAAGCGCAGCATTGCCATCATCATTCCGGGCAAGGATTTGTCACACCCCGCCAAACCAATCAGCGCATCATAACAATGACCGCGCATGGTCAGCTCAACTGAGTCAGCGATGACATCGCGCGAGACCAAGGACGAACGCATCCCTTCATGACCCATGGCGATGCCATCTGTGACGGTGATAGTGCAAAATTCACGCGGTGTGCCCCCTGCCGCTTTGACCCCCGCTTTGGCCGCTTGCGCTTGTCGCATCAAGGCAATATTGCACGGCGCGGCTTCATTCCAACAGGACGCAACGCCGACAAAGGGTTGCTCGATTTCTTTGGTCCCAAGCCCCATCGCATAAAGATATGAGCGATGCGGTGCCCGCGCCGGCCCTACGGTGACATGGCGACTGGGTAATTTGGATTTGTCGAATGCAGACATCAGGGCGGCTCCTAAGGGGGTAGTAGATCAAGCTTTCTTTTAAGCAATTTGACCAAATAGTTAAAGCCTTCGTAACCCGTTAATCCCGCGTTTATCTGATAATTTTACGGCACAAGGGCAACCTCGCATTAACCCTAATCCTGTATTCCTACGGTTCGGGTCAATGGGGGGCCAGAACGAGGGTCGAGTACAAGATGTTAATTGGTTTTCTAGTTTCCAGTCATAAAACGCGATCTGAACGCCGGCGCATGTTCAGTGATTTTGCGAAAATGACCGGCCTTCTCTATGGCAGCTCGTTTCTGTCGAGCCTGATCATCAGTGCTTATATGTATTTTAACAAAGGCTTAATACCGGCCCTATGTCTCGTTCCCTTGATTGTCTTCTCGCCGCTGCGCTATCTACATTATCGTAAGCTCGATGTTGCATCTTTGAGCAATACGGCGATCAACAAATATTGTATCAATGTGGGGTGGATTGGCGCGTTTATGCCACTGGTGCCAATGTTGTTATTCTTATATCTCGCACCTGCTCTCGACACATCTGCTCAAATTGTTTTGTCATCTTGGATTTGCCTGCAAATTGCTGTCAGCGGCATTTGTGTTTATGCATTTCCGCGCCTTGCCACTTACGTTCTGTTAATGCTGATCTTACCGGGGTTTTATTATTCTTTCGGTGATGGCGGCCCCTCGACGAAAGTACTCGGCATTATCATGCTGGCTTTAAGCCTTGGTAGCATGGCTGTGTTGAGACTCATCTCGCGGCTGCAATCCAAGGCGGTCGCTGCATTGCAAAAACTTAAAAAGCAAAAGAAGCTGGTAGAACAAGCGCATCGGGACATGATTGATACGTCCTCGGAATATGCTTGGGAAACCGATGCTGATCTTAAATTAGTTGATTTGGATGCTGACTTTGGCAAAAAATTTGGGATTGATATTAATCACCTAATTGGCAAAACGCTGAATTTCTTCGATGAGTTGGATACAGAAACAAAAGCACGTCTTGAAGACCTCAATGCTTCTTTGAGAGATCGTCGTGCTTTTAAAAATATGACCGGACGGATGCTGCCAGGATCTACCGGAATTACACATTATGCCGAAGCCAGTGGTGTTCCCTACTTTGATGATAATGGGGATTTCCAGGGCTATCGTGGCTGGTTACGAAATGTCACCAAGCGGTTTGAAGCTGAAATTGCTTTAAAGAACAATGAGGCTCGATTTAAAGATTTTGCCAGTGTCGCAACCGATATGTTGTGGGAAACAGACGAAAATTTAATTTACACCTTCATCTCTGGCGACACAGAAGCACTGGTTGGCACCAATGCTGAAAATATCCTTGGCACCAAGCGAGGTGATTTTTCATCGACCCATGAAGATTACAAACAAGAAGAAAAATGGGCAAGCCACCGAAAAGACCTCGAGGCGCGGCGCGCTTTTACCGATTTCGTTTTGGAAGGCCCAAGCCACGTCCTATCCGCCAGTGCGCGTCCCATTTTTGATGCCGGCGGTCTCTTTCAAGGCTATCGTGGTATCTTGCGGGATGTGACCGAGCAGTACCAAGCGAAAGCCAAAATAGAAGAAGCAACACTGCTGTTACACGATGCCAATGCTGACCTTGAAAAACGCATTCAAATGCGCACCTTTGATCTGGAGGCCAAGTCAAATCAACTAAATGAAGTCCTCGACACAATGGCTGAAGGCCTAGTTGTGCTCAATGCTGACCAAATAGTTGTGATGATCAATTCCAGAGCTCATGATCTGATGCCGCCGGGTAATTGGCAACAAGGAACTAATGCGTTGGAGTTATACCAAACCGCATCTGATCTTGGCCTATACAATAATTCGGTTAGTTTTGATGGCTTGGAAAATACCGATGTCATCACCGGTCTTAATAGTGCTAAATCTTTTTCGGCTCTGCGCTTGGAAATATCAGGCATGAATGTCAGAGAAAAATTCTATCCCCGCGCTGGCGGAGGCTATGTCATTACCTATACGGATGTAACACCGCAGGTAAAACGTCAAGACGAACTCCAGGCGCTTTCCCGGGATTTGCGATTTGCCAAAGAACATGCCGAAGATGCGAACAGAGCAAAATCCGAATTTCTGGCCAATATGAGTCACGAAATCCGCACACCGATGAATGGTGTTCTGGGTATGGCTGGTTTGCTACAGAATACCCGGCTTGACGACAAGCAAAAAGAAATGGCCGGCGTGATTATGAGCTCGGGCGATGCCTTGTTGACAATCATCAACGACATTCTTGATTTTTCCAAACTTGAAGCTGGAAAAATGACCATGACCAAAGAGCCGTTTAATATTCGCTCAGCGGTTGAAGATGTTGCCAGTCTGATTAGCTCACAAGTTGAGGAGAAGGGCATCGAACTGATGTTCCGGTTCCAACCAGACTTGAAGCCCCACCTGATCGGGGATGTCGGGCGATTGCGCCAAGTGATCACAAATCTCGTCGGTAATGCCGTGAAATTTACCGATACTGGTTATGTTCTAATCAATGTCAGCGGCAAAAATCGTGGCGACATGGTCGACCTAAAAGTGGCGGTCGAAGATACTGGCTGCGGCATACCGGCAGACAAATTAGGGGCCGTGTTCAACAAATTTGAGCAAGTTGATGGCTCTAGCTCGAGAAAATTTGAAGGCACAGGGCTTGGTCTATCGATCTCAAAGCGGATCATCGAATTGATGGGCGGCGCGATTGGGGTAGAAAGTAAAGAGGACAAGGGGTCAACTTTTTACTTCAACATCACCCTCCCTCGCGACGCTTCAATGCGCAACACCACCACAACCATGGTGCCTATTTTAAATGGCCTGCGTGCGCTGGTCGTCGATGATAATAAGGTCAATCAAGCGATCTTACGCGAACAATTAAAGAGCTGGTCTTTGGTGCCGACCGTTGTCAGTTCTGGCGCCGAAGCGCTTGAATTGCTAAAAGTCGCCCAAGAGACTGGTGATCAATATGATCTTGCGGTGCTTGATTTTCAAATGCCGGAAATGGATGGCTATGAACTCGCCACATTGATGCGAGATAACCCCGCAACCGGTGATATCCCGATCATCATGTTGACCTCAGCCGGGCGCAGCGATGACCCTGAAATGCAACGCAAGCTCAATCTTGCAGGTTATCTGGTGAAACCCGCCCGGACGTCAATGCTACTCGACACCATCGTCTCCGCCTTGGCCAATCGGGCCGCAAACGTTGGCCAAGAAGCCAAGGCCTTGCTCGCCAATGCTGCAGCCGAAGACTTGCTCAAAGTGGCAGAAGAAAATTCAGAACCGCAAAAGGCAACACGCAACATTTTGGTCGCGGAAGATAATCTGGTCAATCAGATGGTTGTCCGGACCATGCTGGAGGGATTGAATTGCCGGGTACGGATTACCAATAATGGCCAAGAAGCGGTCGATGCGTTCAAAGATGAGGCCCCGGATATGATCTTGATGGATGTGTCGATGCCGATCATGGATGGTCTCGAAGCCACCAAGGTGATTAATCAACTGCAAAAAGATGCGGCGCAGCGGGTGCCGATTTGCGGCGTGACCGCTCATGCATTGAAAGAAGACCGGAGCCGGTGTCTTGATGCCGGGATGGATGATTACTTGCCCAAGCCGATTAAACTTGAAGGTCTCGAAGAGCTGATTGAAAAATGGATCGGTGATGAGGCCGCGGCGAAAACCGCTTAAGGTGTGGTACACGCCCCAATTTAAAGTTTGGCCTCGTTAAAATTTGGCCAAGCTTATAATCGCCCGGTCAATACTGCCCAGAAAATTCGCCAGCGCATCGCCGCACTGGCAAAAGAACTTTCCGGCTTGGGCGGTGCGCCATTGGCTAACGCGGTCGCTCGGGCAAGCCTTGGCTTCATCAACGTAAAATGCGCCATTGCCGGCATTATGGTGCTGGGTTGCTTGGAGAGCACGTGCAATGCATCTGTCGTTTCTTGAGAGATTTGCGCGACAATGCGCGGACCCTGCTGTTGCGCCAAAGCGGCATATTTTTGCCCAGCGCTCCAGATCAGGGGTCCTTTGGTGGGCGCGGGCGCGGTAATTAACAATCGCGCCATCGCATCAAGAGCGCCGGTGATTTTCAAATAATCCGTTTGCGGCGCATCGCCGCGTAACACCTCTCCGGCAAGACCTGCAATATAACCTTCTGTTTTGATAAAGAATTCCATCGCATGTTGAGCTGTGGTGAATTTTGTCGTGTGGAAAACAAAGCTGGTGGCGTTAAGCGCCGCGTCCATCGCTGGCCTGAAAGCTGGCCGTAAAGCCGGTTTGGCGCCAATGGTTTGGGCCAGCAGTTGTACCACCGGATGCGCGCGCGGCGTCCCTCGCCCAAAAATTTCCGCCAACGCATCGCGCCACCATTGCAGCCTGATCTCGCCCAAAGGCGGCTCTGAGACAGCAAAGGGAATGGCTTGCAATTCTGCATGGAAGCCATAAAGCGCCAGCAAAGCAGGACGCTGTTGTTTTGGTGCATAGCCAAGAGAGATCAGACGCTCGGCGCAAGAATTTACAATCAGATCGCGACAATAATCGAGATCGCTGGGGTTAAACGCCTCAACTGGCTTTTGCTGGGGACCAGTCACGCTTCACGCCAAATAGTTGCAGGATCGGGGCAGCAATAAAGATCGACGAATAAGTCCCGATAACCACGCCCCACATCATGGCTGCGGTAAAGCCGCGCAACACCGGACCGCCAAAAACCAACAAGGCACCAAGTGCCAATAACGTCGTGACGGAGGTCATGATCGTGCGCGACAAGGTATCATTGATCGACAGGTCGAGAATTTCCATCAACGGTTTTTTCTTGAACCGGCGCAAATTCTCCCGCAACCGATCATAAACCACAACCGTGTCATTCAACGTATAGCCAATAATCGTCAACAGAGCAGCGATAATCGACAGGCCAAAATCAAGCTGGGTCACCGCGAACATGCCGATCGTGAGAATCACATCATGGATCAACGCGATCACCGCGCCGAGCGAGAACTGCCACTCGAACCGAAACCAGATATAGACCAGCATCATGATCACCGCAAAGATCACCGCCCGGACACCGGTTTGGACCAATTCGCCAGAGACAGACGGCCCGACAACATCGACCTTACGCGGATGAATATCGTCGCCGAGAATTTTCTTCAATTCCACTTGCACTTTAGACGCCGCAATCTGTTGCGCCAATTCCATCAGGTCGCGATCTTCATTGCCCTTTAGCTCTTCGGCGGTTAGGGACT
>JAZGEB010000106.1:0-9632 GCA_036478515.1 Parvularculaceae bacterium
AGCCTCCGACCGATTGACCAAATATTATCAGAGCGGCAAATTGCCCTGCTTGATGGAAATATTTTCCAGAGGCGAAGCGCGCGCTTTATATCGCGCAGAATTACAGGCATTTTTGTCCGATTTTCTCTACGCCCTCAATGCGCTTTACGGTGACACGGGCCGCGACGAGGAAAAATCGATGCGCCGCTCCGAGCAAATCTTGATGCGGATGCAAGGCGCGCTGGTGATGTCGCGGATACAAAACCGCTCAGTGCCGTTTAATCGCTTCATCGCAACAATGCTGGCGTCAGCCTGATTTGTCATTAACAGCTTCTTTGCCCTAAACTAAGCGGTGCAAAAGGAGAGCCCCAAAGCCCGGTTTACTTCCTTAATAGTCTGTTTGAACTGTGTTTGATCTCCTGTCGCGCGCTGCACTAGCATTGCGCCTTGAAGCGCTGAAAAGGCAAGCCGCGCCATGACATCCGGATAGCTTTCAAACGAAAATGAGCCTGCCTGTCGTCCTTTTTTAAATAATGAGGCCAGCCAGTCCTGATGGTGGGTGAAAAATGATTTAACCTCACTCTGCATGTCAGGTGAGAGCGTCTCATATTCGGCGGCCAACACGCCGCATAGACAGGCGCGGTCACTGCCATTTATCATCTCATTTATCGGGGCAAGATAAGCCTGCCAGACCTTCGCATAGTCAGGCTCATTCATCGCTTCGGCCTCGTCCATGACAGATTGCAACATCGCGCGATAGCGCTGGATTACGGCGCGGCCAAGATCTGCTTTGGTCTTGAAATGGTAATGTATACTGGCTTTTCGAATACCGATTTTATCAGCAATATGCTGATAACTCACGGCATTAAAACCGCGCATCTGCACCATTTCCGTTACCAGTTCCAGTATCCGTGTCTGTGTTGCTTCCGGGTTCAATTCTGTCTCGCTTTGCTATCGTTCATTCAAAAGTCTCTGGATGTATAGTTAGAAAATTACTTGACTACCTACTGATAGGTAGATATGCCAAAACCACCCTAATTGCAAGGACTGAACACATGTTAAATGCGACACCTGAAATAACTTGGCTGACTTACACGATCCTGATGACAGCGCTTTTTTGGGTGCCTTATATCATTAACCGTATCCTTGAGGATGGGTTATGGACAGCGCTCAAAAATCCCAATCCCGACGATCAACCCAAAGCCGGATGGGCTGTGCGTATGATGGCGGCACATGAAAATGCGGTGGAGAATCTTGTCATCTTCGCTCCGCTGGCGGTTATCGTTTCAACATTTGGGTTTTCATCCAACCTCACGATTATGGCCACCAAACTGTATTTCTTTGCGCGGCTCGCGCATTATATTATTTATTCTGCGGGCATACCCGGTCTGCGCACCTTGACGTTTGCTGCGGGTTTCGCGGCGCAGCTTATCCTCGCCCTAACGATTCTAGGCGTAATTTAAGGATGAGCATTTTACATTCGCCCGGACCCGGCGCAGCTCTGATCCTAGGGGTTGGGTCTGGCCTTGGGGCCTCACTTTGCAGAACCTTGACCGCGGCCAGTTACAAGGTAGGGGCGATGGGACGTTCCCTCACCTCTGAGAGCAAGTTGGGCGCAGGGCTTCTGGAGAGCGCTCCCGGACTGATATTGCTAAAGGGCGATGTCACCTCTGAGGCCGATATATTGAGCGCGCGGCAAACTATAGAAGAGGCGCATGGCCCGTTGGCCCTGGCTTTTTATAATGCCGCGCAACTGGATTTTGGCGATTTGGAAACACTGACAGCGCAAACATTCGAACAGCTCTGGCGGGTCAATTGTTTCGGCGCGATGTTGGCGGCAAAAGCCATTTTGCCCGGTATGGCGGCGCGGGACTCCGGCGCAATGTTATTTGCCGGGGCCACAGCATCAATTATGGGCGGCGCGAGAGCGCCTGCTTTTGCCTCTTCGAAATTCGCATTACGCGGCCTTGTGCAATCTCTGTCGCGATATTACGCGCCCAAGGGCGTTCACATTGCCCATATTATTCTTGACGGGAGGATTGACCACTCGGAAGCATCGCGGCCCTTTCGCACGCCTGAACAAGACAATATGCATCCGGACGATATTGCCAAAACCCTTCTAAATATTGCAACTCAGCCCAAATCAGCTTGGACACAAGAGCTTGATTTGCGCCCTTTTGCAGAAACCTTCTAGGAACTAATATGACTGATATGCGTATCAATGCCGATTTCACACGCAGATGCGTCATGCGGTCTCAAGACATGGATTGGACTGCCTCGCCCATGGCGGGCGTAGAGCGTAAAATGCTGGAGCGCATTGGCGGTGAACACACTAAGCGCGCCACCAGTATTGTCCGCTATGCACCGGGGTCACATTTTTCAGAACACACCCATACAGGCGGCGAGGAGTTCTTGGTTCTTGAAGGTGTTTTCTCCGACGAGACAGGTGACTATCCCGCAGGCACCTATATTCGCAATCCGATTGGCACCAAACATGCGCCGCATAGCGATAAAGGCTGCACCATCTTCGTCAAGCTTCAGCACTTTGAAACCAGCGATCAGGCGCAAATCAATATGGACACGCGCGCACTGGATTTCGCGCCGGGCATAAGCGAAGGCTTGTCCGTTTTGCCGTTACATCAAACGCCGCGAGAGCATGCCGCGCTGGTGCATTGGAGACCCGGAACCTATCATAGCCGGCACGCCCATAGGGGCGGCGAGGAAATCCTAGTGCTGGACGGGGTTTTGTCAGATGAATATGGCAATTATGAAAAGGGAACATGGCTTCGCAACCCGCATATGTCATCACACAGACCTTATTCGGAACAGGGTTGCCTCATCTATGTAAAGACGGGGCACCTAATGCCTGATTATCTCGCCGGCCTATAAACTCTTTTTGCTTGTTGCTGCTTTTATCGATGCGCCGCTCCGAGCAAATCTTGATGCGGATGCAAGGCGCGCTGGTGATGTCGCGGATACAAAACCGCTCAGCGCCGTTTAATCGCTTCATCGCAACAATACTGGCGTCGGCCTGATTTGTCATCAACAGCTTCTTTGCCCTAAACTAAGCGGTGCAAAAGGAGAGCCCCATGTCTAACTTCATTCTCACATCTATTGTCGCGTCGGTCATTTTAACCCTCGCGCTCAATCTCTTGCCGATGCTGTTCCCCAATGCGGCGGCAAAAGCGGAGCGCAAAATGGTTGAGAAAATGCAAGAGATGCATACTGATCGGATTGATCCGTCGACCCCCAAGGTAAAAGTGTTCTTTCCGTGGAAGGCCATGTTGCTGGCTTCCGTGGTGCTGACGGTGGTGGTCAATTTGGTTGGACTGATTGCCCGATAGCAAAAAACCCCAACTTTTGGCTGGGGTTTGATGACTTTATAGAAGTGAAAACGGCGCTTACGCTTTGTTGCGCTTTTCGGTTTTCTTCTCAACTTTTTTCTCAACGATCCGCGCTGATTTACCAGTTCGGCCGCGCAAATAATAAAGCTTGGCGCGACGCACCTTACCGCGGCGGATAATGGTGATGGTCTCAACTAGGGGTGAGTAAACCGGGAACACCCGCTCAACACCTTCGCCAAATGACAATTTGCGCACGGTAAATGTTTCGTGCAGACCGCCGCCATTACGGCTGATGCAGACGCCTTCAAAATTCTGCACCCGCTCACGCGAGCCCTCGCGAATTTTCACGCCAACTTTGAGCGTGTCGCCAGGCCCAAAAGCAGGGATTTCTTTGCCGCCTGAGAGCAGCTGATCGATATGCTCTTTTTCAAGCTCTTGAATGATATTCATTGGTCTTCTTCCTTACTAGCTGTCGGATTGGACCCCGCTTCTCTCAGCAGATCGGGTCTTCGCGAATGGGTCAATTTCAATGCCTGTTGTCGCCGCCACCTGGCGATTTTGGCGTGATCCCCCGAGGTTAAAACCGCCGGGATCTCATATCCTTCAAATTCTCGGGGGCGGGTATATTGCGGGTATTCCAGCAAACCGCCTTCAAAACTCTCTTCCGCTGTTGAGGCGGAGGCGCCTAATACCCCGGGAAGCAACCGAACGCAAGCCTCAACAAGGGCTTGCGCCGCAACTTCGCCGCCCGCAAGGACAAAATCCCCGAGGCTCACCTCTTCGACACGACGCGCCTCTAAAAACCGCTCATCGACGCCTTCAAAACGACCACACAGCAACACCACCCCCGGTCCGGCACTTAAACTTTTCACCCGGGCTTGAGTCAGCGGCTTGCCGCGCGGCGAGAGATATATGAGGGGTCGTTCCGCCATCGAAACACTATCGACCGACGCTGCCAATACATCTGCCCGAAGAACCATGCCGGGACCACCCCCCGCAGGAGTGTCATCGACGCTCGCATGTTTGCCGACCGCAAAGTCACGAATTTGCACGGTTTCAAGCGCCCATAGGGCTTTTTCTCTGGCCCGTCCAACAAGAGACAGATCAAGCAACCCCGGAAACGCATCCGGGAACAAGGTCAGAACCGTCGCGGTCCAAGGAGAAGAGGTCGTGGTCATTGCCCGGGGGTCATCTCGCCTGCGCGCCTTGAAGTCAAGGCTCGCCAAAAGAGGTCAATCGCGTGGCAGCGCCTCGTGACCCCCCAAGGGAAACTCTCTGCGGTGTAATTTCAGGTTCTTGGTCGTCGCCCGAAAGGCAAAATCGAAGATGTCGCCCAAAAACGGAATAATACCGACCACCATATCAAGTCCAACATTAGCGACCATCATCGCCAATACCCGCTTGCGCGCCCCGCGTTTCCACGCATCTGCGATCAACACACTCGAAAGCCCGGCCGAGAAAACATCCCCAATGCCCGGGATCAAGCCGATCAACGCATCAAAGCCAAAGCGATATTCTGTGCCGGGCAGGCGAAAGCGCGATTCAAGAAATTGTTCGAGGGTGTCGAGATGCTGATCAGCCAGATAGCCTTGGGATCGCTCCGGCGGGATCACCTCGATGTCGTCTTCGGTATAGTCCATCAGCGCCGGCGTCCCTCGTGTTTGAGCTTTATTTGGGGGCCTCAGACAGAAAATCAAGAATGCTCTGGTTCACCGGCTTGTTCCGGCGGCAGGTCAATGATGATGATGCCGCTGTCAAAATTGATCTCCGGCACTATTTGCTTGGTGAAGGTCACCATGACGCTGCCTTTGGTCTGCGGAATATTGATGATTTCAAGCAAATCCCCAGCGCCATGATTGACCACCGCTTTAATCTTGCCAAATGGCGCCCCATCTGGGGTTTGGCCGATAAGACCAACCAAGTCCTCATGGTAAAACTCGTCCCTTTCTGGCGGTGGCAAGGCGCTGCGCGGTACATAGAGTTTGGTCCCCTTTAAAGCTTCGGCCTGCTCCCTGGTTTTAATCAGCGCGGCGGCGATAATAAACAGAGCGGGCTTGGCTTCGCGGACAATTTTAATCTCATAGACCTTGCCCGCCTCATCCTTGAGCGCCCCATAGCTGGCGAAATCTGCGGGGGTTTGCGTGAACGAGCGCAATTTCGCGTCGCCCTTAACCCCATGCGCACCAGCCAGCGCGGCGATACAAATCATTTTTTCCATGGCAGCGGTATTAGCGCAATTAAACGGGGAGAACGACCCCCAAATGATCAGCATGAGCCGGTGGTTTCATTTTAATTGTAAAGGGTGCTTGACATGTGAGTTTACGTGTCGTATCTGTAAAGCACGCTTTACAAACAAAAAAGACAAGCGTCGTTAGGAGACCAGAAGATGCGCCTTACAGACACCGTCATATCATGGACAATTGCCATTCTGGTTATTGGCGTTGGGCTCAAGCTGGGGAGCCACCAGATTAGTCCCGTTTTTGCTACAGATCTGGGGCGGGTCCAGAATCTTGAAAAACAATCCAGATCAAGCACCCGTATTGCGATTTGTTATAAGCGCCATTGCATGACAATTTTGGGAGAAGTGAAATGAATTATATCGAACAGAAATTCGCCCCGATAACAGCGATGTTAGAAGGCGCTTCAACGGGACAGATCGCCCTTGTTGCTATTGTCATCGCGCTGGTCTGGTTTTTGCCAACCATCATCAGCTTGTTTCGAAATCCGAAAAATCTCGGCAAAATCTTTTTGTTAAATATCCCCCTTGGGCTGACATTTATTCCGTGGCTAATCTTGCTCGGCTGGTCGCTCAACCCGAAAATTTCGTTTGACCAACTCAAGAACAAACTGCGCGGGCGCAAGAGAAAAGCCAGATCATGAAAAATAATGTTGTCCTTTCTCTAAGCCTCATTTGTGGTTTTCTGGTCATTCTCGGCCTGTCCTATTTTACCGGTAATATTATCGGAACAACGGAGGCCCATCTGGAAAATCAAGACCGAGGTATTTTCCTCGATCTGCTTCGCCCCTTAGGATTGTTGCTGTTCTTTGTCGTGGCTGGCTACGGGCTGTATCGCCTAAACAAATCCGGGATTGATCAGCAAAGGGGTATATTTATCCGTTATGGCGCTTTGCTTTTCGGCGGCATTTTATGCAGTATTGTCTACGCGACCTGGCAGATCAGGGGCGTTTCGCTCTGGCTGATACCGCTGGCAGCCCTGGTGGCGGGGTGTTGCTGGTTGGTATTTAGGCCATCAAAAGAAGGCGAGGCGACCGATTTGCAAGATTTGCTGATGGGCGATATGTCGGACCCGAAGCAACGCAATATCATGATCCGTACCTTGATTGCTCTCGTGCCGCATATGTGGCTGGCTTCTTTGGTTTTGGAAAATACGATGACACCGGTCAGCTTAGGCGATGGTCTGGTCCAAGCAGAGCTGTTGACGATCGCGGCGATTATCGGTTTTTTGGTGACGCTTTTCTGGTTGCTCTATGAGTGCAAACTATTTTTTGAATTGGACGAGTATATCAAGCAAATTTATGCGGGGCCGCTATTGCTTGGGTTAATTGTGGCCATCATTCTGTTACTCTTGAATGATCTTGCCGTACGGTATTTTGCGCTCGAAGGTGTCACCCTTTATTGGAAATACATGTCGACCTGGTTGGTGACCGGCTTGTTGATGATGGTTGCGGCGATACGCGGTGTAGCTGAGGAAGCCCCATGAAAAACCAGCTACCCGAACTGCGCAAAGCCCATGGCTGGAGCCAAGGCGCGCTGGCCCAAGAACTTGGGGTCTCGCGCCAAACCGTGAACGCGCTGGAAAAAGGCCGCTATGATCCCTCGCTGCCGCTGGCGTTCAAGATCGCGCGGCTATTCTCCCTGAAAATCGAAGATGTATTCAACGATGAAGAGAGCGATTAAGGGGTGTTGGCTAGCCCGGTTTCCCCTGCTATGGTTAAGGCCTGACTAAGCACTCAAATGAGGGGATGCCCGATGCGTTGGCAAGGCCGTAGAAAAAGTAAGAATGTGAATGACCGACGCGGCGAAGGCGGCGGCATGCGAATGGGCGCAGGCAATAGCGGCATGCTGTTATTTCTAGCCAAATTCATTTTCTCAAAATTTGGCATCCTCGGCATTCTCGTCGCTGGTGGCGGTTATTTTGTCATGGCCAAAAGCGGCGTTGATCCGCTCGGGCTGTTCCCCGGCGGCGCAACACAAGTCAGCAAAGAAGATCGAGGCGATATTTGTGAGGATGAGCCCGAGGTCTGTTACGTATTAGCTTCGACAGAAGAGATCTGGCAAAAAGAATTTGCGAAACGCGGGGCAACTTACCCTGAGCCAAAATTAAATATCTTTTCCGGCGGCGTCGGCACAAAAGGCTGCGGCTATGCCAATTCAGCGGTAGGCCCCTTTTATTGCCCCGGTGATCGGCAAATTTATCTTGATACGGCGTTTTTTGCTGAACTCCAAAATAAGTTAGGGGCCAAAGGCGATGCCGCTGTTGCTTATGTCATTGCCCATGAAGTTGGCCACCAGATTCAAACCGTGAGCGGCACCGCGGCGCAAATTGAAAGTGCTAAGCGCGGGCGATCCAAACCCGATAAGAACGCGTTGCAGGTCCGGATGGAATTGCAAGCCGATTGCTATGCTGGCGTGTGGGGGCATTATACCCAGCGCGAAGGCATCATGCAGCCCGGGGATCTGGAAGAAGCGCTTGGCGCGGCCAACGCCATCGGTGATGACACATTGCAGCGCAATGCCGGGCGTCGGCCAATGCCCGATAGTTTCACCCATGGCACATCAGAACAACGGATGCGCTGGTTCGCTAATGGTTTTCAGTCTGGCAATATGGATAGTTGCGACACGCTGAGCGCGGCACAATTATAGCCGCTTATTGATGAGAAACCGGGTCGGTCTTGTCGAGGCCGACCAGTTTGAGCGCATACGCATAAAGATGCGCGCGTTCCTCCATCGCCTCAAAGCGCGCCGCTGACCCGCCATGACCCGCGGTCATATTCATCCGTAGCAAGAACGGTCCGCCTGTCGCCGTGTCTCGCAACCGCGCAATCCATTTGGCCGGTTCCCAATAGGTGACCCGGTAATCAGCCAGACCGCCGGTGGCCATGATCGGCGGATAATGTTTGCCCGCTGGGATATTATCATAAGGCGAATAGCTTTTGATCCAATCATAACCATCTTTGGTCCGGATAGGATCGCCCCACTCGACCCATTCTGGCGGCGTGAGCGGCAAGCTCTCATCAGATATTGTGTTGAGAACATCGACAAATGGCACCGCCCCCAAGACACCGCCAAATAATTCCGGGGCCAGATTAACCGCTGCCCCGACGAGCAAGCCACCAGCAGAGCCACCATAGGAAATGATCTTGCCCGCGGCGGTATATTTTTGCGCAACCAGCATCTCGCCGCAAGAGATAAAGTCCGTAAACGAATTCATCTTGCTGCCAAGCTTACCGTCAAGATACCATTGCCGACCCTTAGCGGAGCCGCCTCTAACATGAGCGCAAGCATAGATCATCCCGCGATCGACAAGAGACAAAATATTGGTTGAGAAATCATCCTCGATATAAATGCCATAACTGCCATATCCGTACAGCATTAACGGCGCGCTACCATCGAGCGGGGTTTGTTTCAGCCGCAACACCATCACCGGAATTTGCGCGCCATCTTCAGCAATGGCGGTGAGCCGCTCGGTGACATAAAGGTCGGGCTTATGGCCACTTGGCACTGATTTGGTTTTGCGCAGCTCTCCGGTTTTGGTCCGCATATTATAATCAATGATTTGCGTTGGCCGTGTCGGCGAAGCGTAAGTGTAACGGAAAATTTCAGTGTCATATTCTGCCGAGCCGACAAACCCAAACGCGAAGGCTTGTTCATCAATCGCAACCTCATGGGCCCGGCCCTTATAATCAGAGATTACCAGCCGGGGCCGCGCATCACGACGCTCAAGCCGGACAATAAATTCCTTATAGGTCGCAAAAGCCGCAATATAAGTGCCCGCTTCATGGGATTGCCAATCTTGCCAATGACTTGCCGCGGGCGTCTCCACCGGTGTGGTGACGAGTTTGAAATCAACCGCGTCGTTTGCATTGGTCAGGATAAAAAACCGGCCCTGATGATGATCGACATCATATTGTACATCAGCACGGCGCGGCGCGATCATCGCCAAGGGCTCGGTCGGACTGGCGGCCAACACAAATTGGGTCTCGGACATATTACTATTGCCTGATGTGACCAGAATATATTTTGCATCTTGGGTTTCGCCGATCGACAAAAACATACCGTCATCGGCT
>JAZGEB010000107.1:0-12385 GCA_036478515.1 Parvularculaceae bacterium
GTGGCGGATTTGCCGATGTGACCCCTTCAGGGCTCACCGTGCTGGCTGAATTTGCGGTGCCGGCAGAAGAATTGACCGGGGATACGCTCGGTGCGCAAAAAGACAGCGCTAAAGCTGAGTTAGACGCAGCCGACAACCCAGAGGGCACATTTTTAGCCCAACGTGCCGTGGATAGCCTCGCCAGGCTTTAAAAATTGACTCTGCAATCATCAGCAACCCGTCATCCTGAATTTATCAAATACCTCCCAGCAAAAACTCCGTCATCCCGAACTTGTTTCGGGATCCCTTGCAAATAAAGGACGGTAATTGCCGCACGAGATCCCGGATCAAGCCCGGGATGACGGTTTCATTTGATATCGAAGATTCTTCTACCCCTTCGCCTTCCCGGCCTTATGTTGGTCCTTGATATATTTTGCCAGCGGGCTGTAGGCGGCGACGAGTTCGCGGTAGATGCCGCGCTTGAACGGGACCACGAGGTCGGGGATTTTCTCGATCTTGACCCAATCCCAAGCGATAAATTCGATTTGCTCATGGGCGTCGAGGACAATTTCATCTTCGTCTCCCTCAAACAGCATCGCCGCCCATTTTTGCCGCTGCCCGCGCCACCGCTTAGAATTGCGCCCGCGATTATAGCCAGCGGGAAAGTCATAAGCGATCCAGTGCGGGGTCATGGCCAGCAACCGGGCTGACGTGACGCCGGTTTCCTCTTCCAATTCCCGGTAGGCAGCACCGACCGCATCTTCACCCGCATCGACCCCGCCTTGGGGTAATTGCCAGACATATTTTTCAACGCCGTGTTTTTTGTCGGTGGCGGATAAAGGCCGCTCGCCAAGCCAGACTTTGCCCTTTTTATTGAACAGGCAGATGCCAACATTTTGGCGGTATTTTTTCAAGGCTTTAAAATTGCGCATGCGGGCAAGGACTATCGTTTGGCGGCCAAAATAGCAGATGCTGGGGCCAAGGCAGTCCTATCGGTGTCACGCTTGGAGGTCCAGTCCTGGAGCGATGAGATCACCGTTGGGGAGACATAGGCCCGGGCCAAGGCCGCTCCCTGGTTTTCTGCCGCCACATCGAGGGCGCGTAGTTGTGAGCCGAGCGAGCTTTCGGCCAGCACCATATCGATTGAGGTCCAGGGCAAGCCATTACGCTGCAGGCTGGCGCGGCCAACGCCGGTGTCATCGATATAAGCCAGACCAGAGCCGCGAATGATGTCGAGGGTGCTGGAGAATTGTAAGTCATCGCTACTATATTTTTGGCCGAGATAATTGATCACCCCAAAATAGCCGCGTGAGCGGCTGAGCACCCAAATCAAGCGCTCGCGGTTTTGGGTTGCGGTGTAAGTGGTGAGGAGGGCAGCTGGTCCGAGCATACCTTGATCAACACCGTGGGTGTCCATCGGTAATTCAATCAGAACTTCGTGGCCCGCGCGACGCGCTTCTTCGGTTAAGACCGCTATTTCCTTTGCATAGGGCGCAAAAGCAAGCGTGATCTCTGGTGGCAGATCATGAATGGCAGCGCGTGCTAGGCTCGGATCAAGACCAAGGCCCCCGACAATCACGCCGGACATCGGACGTTTATTCCGGTCCTTATATGCGCGGGCATAATGGGTGCTGGCCCGGCGATCGCTGGCAATTTTTGGCAGGCCAAGGGAAGAGATCATTTCCGGGCGTAGGTCGCCTGGTTTTGTACCGAATGGTCGCTTGAGCTTTCGGACGCTGCGTTGGTGGGCGGCCTGTTCCGGTGTTGGCAGGGCGTCAGCATTGATTACCAGGCCGACAGCATCCGCTTCACTGAGGCGCTCAAGCAAGCGTTTTTCAGGCGGCGTCGAGGAGAATTCAGGTTCGGGATCGGTCGGGATCAGCAACCCTGATCCGCCATCGCTGGTCATATCGGTCAGGGTGATGCCGGTTTCTTCAACTGCTGCGGCAACCACAATCGGTGCTTGCTCAACCATGACCGGGGCATCAGGTATCGAAATTTCCGTTTCCGGCATGGCAAATTTGTCTGGCGCGCCGGTGATCTGAATCGCCGCATCGGCCCGCTGCGCAGTTTGGCCGGTAATCTTCCAAGCCGCGATACTGCCAATGGCGAGCACCAGCCCAAGGCCAAGCCACGCCCAGCCAAGACGACTAAGAACGGGGCCATTTTGCTTGTGCTTTTTACTTGCCATTATGCGTCATTGCCTTTGCCCAGAAAATCCTTGTCTCTTTTTGGGAGTATTTGGTTAATTTTCAGGAAAGAACTTGGTTTCATGTCTCATTGAAGGATTTAATTCTGCGGCTGGATGGGGCATAACCAATGCACTGCGCGCATCAATGTGCCATTTTTAAGAACAAGCATGGGAATAACCGCCGGTGACAGAACCACATCCCCCCGCGTCAACAACTCAAAAACGCCCGCCATCGCTCGAAGCGGGCAAAGTCGAAGCGCAAGAAGAGTTGGCCGCGATCGACCGGCGCAAGGCCGATGCCCTGAAAACGCAAGCCCGGATAAAAGCCAGATCGCGGACCACATTGCTTTCTCGGTTGCGCGCCGCGAGCCGCAAACATAGCGATAAGCCAGCAATCATCGAACCAGAGGGCAGGGAAATTTCCTACACCGATCTGTTGCGCGGCGCTTATGGGCTGGGCAGTGCGTTTACAAAGTTCAGCGCCCGAGGCGAGAATGTTGGTATCTTATTGCCAACATCAGCCGGGGCGGTGATTTCATTCTTCGCCCTGCATGCCTTTGGCCGCGTGCCAGCTATGCTGAACTTCACCGCTGGGCGACGCAATCTATCCTCAGCCTTGAAGACCGCCAATATCAGCACCATCATTACGGCACATAAATTTATCGAGCAGGCCGGGCTTGAAGACCTAATCACCACCCTCGCCGGCAAAGCGAAGATTGTCTATCTCGAAGATGTCAAAGAGAAGCTGACCAAGTTTGATAAACTCCGCGCCGTGGTCGGAGCCAAATTTCCGTGGTTGGTCAGCACCGGCGCAAGCCATGAGGCTCCCGGCGCAATTTTGTTTACCTCCGGCACGGAAGGCGAGCCTAAAGGCGTGGTGCTGTCGCAGCAAAACCTGGTTGCCAATGTCGAACAAATCCGCGCGCATGTGCGGTTAGAGCCGAATGATATTATTTTCAATCCATTGCCGATTTTTCATTGTTATGGGCTGACCGCCGGAACCCTGTTTCCGATCCTCGATGGCAAGCCCTTAGTGCCTTATCCCTCGCCTTTGCATGTCAAGATCGTGCCCGAAATAGTGCGCCGTACTGGCGCGACGATCATGTTTGCCACGGATACATTTTTACATCGCTATCTGCGCGGTGCCAAAGAGGGCGCTTTGACGACATTGCGTTATGCGGTGTGCGGCGCAGAACATGTGCGCGATGAAACCAGAGCTTTAGCCAAGGAGCGGTTTGGGTTTATGGTTCTGGAAGGGTACGGGGTCACCGAGGCGTCGCCTGTGCTCGCGGCCAATCAGCCTGGCGACATTCGTCCGGGCACGGTTGGAAAAATGTTACCCGGCATCGAAGCGCGACTTGAGCCTGTTGCCGGGCTTGATCAGGGTGGGCGTCTGTTCGTGCGCGGCCCCAATGTGATGCAAGGCTATTTACTCGCTGACAAACCGGGCCAGCTGACCAAGCTGGCAGATGGCTGGCATGATACCGGGGATATCGTCACCATTGATGGCGGCGGCTATATTTCAATTCGTGGCCGGGTGAAGCGCTTTGCGAAGCTTGGCGGTGAGATGGTCTCGCTCGCGGTGGTCGAAAATTGCGCTGGTGTGGTCTGGCCGGATTATTTGCATGCCGCTGTGACATTGCCGGATAGTAAGAAGGGCGAGCAAATTATTCTGTTGACGGAATGTCCTGATCCGGAGCGAACCTTGTTATTGAGTTGGGCACAAAGCCACGGTGTGCCAGAACTGGCGGTGCCCAAGAAACTCATTTCGGTTGATGCGATCCCGATTTTGGGCACCGGCAAAGTTGATTATTTATCGCTAACAGAATTAGCCAAGGATGCGCTGTTAGCGAAAGATGCTTAAGTGAAGGATTTGCAAAAACAGGCATGGCAGGCCCAGCAAGCGGATCTTGATGCGCAAGACAAAAAATTACAACGGGACAAGGAACGCAAAGCAAAAGCAGCCTTGCGCAAAATTAACCGTTTGCGCAAAGAGCTGGATTTGCTGGGGGACACCACGGATTGGGAAGCCGAATTTACCGCCTCGATTAGCGAGCGGCTAGATAAATATGGCGGTGCCTTTGCCGATCCGTCCAAGGGGGGTTACGGTGAAGCATTGTCATATGCGCAAAAAACTGTGATCAACAATATGCGGGCTAAGGCTAAACGGCTAAAAAGAGAAAAACGCGATGGCGTGGTGACACCCAAGCGGCAGAGCTTTAGCTATTCATCGTTCAAGCCGAAGCGTCCAAAATCAATTAAAGCGCATACGGATGAAACAGATGCCCCGTCGCCAGATGAATTATGGCCGGCAGAACCGTTTAAGCCAAGGGTGGTGAAGTAGGGCTTGAGATTTCTCCCGTCGCCCCCTAGCGTTCGATTTCACCTGCATCGACAAGGAATTTTTTGAAACCGGTATTGTCGGCCATAATATCCAAGGCTTTTTCGAGCTGGCAATCTTTTTCGGCTTCGCAGCGGATCGGCTCGGTCAGGAGTGAGATTTCTTCGGGTATCTCATTGCCTTCATCATCAAGCTTGGGTTTCTTCTTGGCTTCGGCCTTCAAAGCGCCCGGCAAATCAGCCTCCTCGCGGCGCTTGGCTTCAACATCCTCATCTTCGCATATTTTCACTTCCGCTTCAGCTTCGCCGGGTGTTTCTGCTTCTTTGGTCGTGTCTTCGCATGGTTTGAGGATTGGCACGGCGATGTCCGGGACGATGCCAACGGCTTGGATCGAGCGCCCAGCTGGGGTGTAATACCGCGCTGTGGTCAGGCGCAACGCGCCGTTGAGGCCATTTTGTAATGGCAACACAGTTTGTACGGAGCCTTTGCCGAAGCTTTTGGTCCCGAGTACAAGCGCGCGATTGCGATCTTGCAACGCGCCAGCGACAATTTCCGAAGCCGAGGCGGAACCGCCATTGACGAGCACGATAATCGGCCGACCGTCCAACATATCCCCCGGCGTGCCAAGCTCGCGTAGGCTATCTTTGGGCCGTCGTCCTCGTGTCGAAACGATTTCGCCGCCATGCAGGAAGGCATCAGAGATGGTCACAGCCTGATCGAGCAGTCCGCCCGGATTATTGCGCACATCGAGGATCAGACCCTTCATGCCGCCAGGAATTTCTTTGTCAATTTTGCGGATCGCGTCGCGCATCTTAGAGTTTGATTGTTCGGTAAAGCCGGTGAGTCGGACATAGCCATAATCATCGCGCTCGACCCGGGAGATCACCGGGGAGACGGTGACAATATCGCGAACCAGGGCGACATCAAACGGTTTATCTTCGTCTTCGCGAATAATCCCAATGGTGACTTTGGTTCCGCGTTTGCCCTTCATTTTGACAATGGCTTCATTCAAGGTCAGGCCATAAACCGGCTCGCCATCTATTTCGTAGATCAAATCATTAGGCATTAATCCCGCTCTTGCAGCAGGGGTCTCATCAATTGGCGAGACGATGCGGACCAAGCCTTTGCCCGGGCCTTCATTATCCATGGTCACTTGAATGCCGAGACCGGCGAACGAGCCTCTGGTCTGTTCTTGCATGGTTTTGAAGTCATCTTCGGATAGATAGCTTGAATGCGGGTCGAGGCTCGACAACATGCCATCAATTGCGCCTTCGATCATTTTCTTGTCTTCTGGCTCGACGACATAATTTTCATGAACTTGCTCAAACACTTCGCCGAAAAGATCGAGATTGCGGAAGGTGTCAAAGGTGAACGATCCAGTGCGCGCATCCCCCGCTGTGAGCATCACCACGGTCACAGCACTACCGGTCAGAGCGGCAACAGCCAAGGCCAGCGGCGAAGCGCGGCGATTGAGTTTACGAGGGGCTGTTGGAGCGGTGGGTCGATCTGAAGACATATAACAAAACTTTCTGCTGTCGGATGATAAATCACTCATGAGTTTGACCTTGTCGCCCGCCAGTTGCAAGCGTTTGGATGGTCACGATCTGTCCAGATTCAGGCAATAACCTTCAAAACAGGTAAAAATTTGGCAATCATTTGGTTTTAGCGAACCATTTAGCCGGATCGATGGTTTCGGTTACATTTTGGCTGATTGTCCGGCGGACTTCGAAATACAGCCGCTGACGCTCTCCGGGATTGGTTGATTTGGGCATATAGCCCAAAGGCTCGCCGGCTTTAATCAAAGTGCCGGCAGTCAGTTTCTTGGCTTCTGGCGACAAACCGACAAGCACGAGGAAATAACCTTCGCCGACATTAATGACGATGAGATTGCCAATATCTTTGAGATTATCGGCAAAGGCGATTTTGCCATCAAACGGCGCTGACACGACGCCGCCATCCCGGGTCTCAATATAGACGCCTTCGAGTTTCTTGCCTGATGGGGTGGTCGAGCCATATTTTGAGACGATCCGGCCGGCGACCGGCGCTGGCAATTTGCCTTTGGCCAAGCGAAATGCCGATGGCAGCCCAGCAAGCAGATCATTATGGCGTCTGATGGTTTCGGATGTATCGGCTGGAGCAGGCGTATTTACTGTTGCGGGGCGAATTTGCCGCGGGCTGGGGCTGGACCCTGAACGGGGGCCAGAACTCGGCCCCAAACTTGGGCTGATAACCGGCCCAGTCGCGGTAATGCCCGCCATCAAATCCCTGATCGAAGTGGCTTTGGCAGCAAGCCGGGCATTTTCGCGCTCAAGTCGGACAATCTGTGCACTTTCAGCGCGAAACTCGGTTTCCTTATCGTCGCGTAATTCCTGCAAGATGCGTTTGCGCGCGCCAAGATCAGTTTCAACTTTGGCTAATTCCTGACGCTCAATGTTCTTTTGGGCGCGCAGCCGCGAGACAGACACAATCTCAGCCTGGAGTGTTTCGGCTTTTGCCTGTAAATCTGGCGCGATGGCGGATATCGTAATCGCCGCCCGGGCCGCTTCAGTGGCATCTGCTGGCGAAACCGCCAAGGCCGGCGGCCGCGAGAGCTCAAGCTGCTGAAGGGCAGCAAGTATCTTGCTCAGTGAATGCTGTTTCGCTTCCAAATCAACTTCTGCAATCGATATTGTTTGCTCTAACGCCGCCAGACTGGTCTCTAGCTCGGTTGCATGGGCCTCGGTTTCGCGCAGGGAATTGGCCGCATCAATCATATTGTTGGTTAGCAAACGCAATTCGTCTTGGCGCTGCTCGGCGGCTTGGCGAATGGCCTCAGCTTTGCGCTCATTGGCTTGCAGTTTTGCCTCAATTTCCTTGAGTTGGCGCGCACTCTCGGTCTCATCTTGGGCACTCGCCAAGGCGGCCGGACAGAGCAGGGCTGTGCTAAGGATAAGGGTCACAAAGGTCCGGTTCATCGACATCTCTTAGGGTTAGGAGCGGTGATAGGGATGGCCCGCGAGGATCGTCGCAGCTCGATAAAGCTGTTCTACCAGCATTGCCCGCGCGAGCATATGGGGCCAGGTTGCGGGGCCAAAAGAAAGCAGTGTTGCAGCGCGCGACTGGGCTAATGACCGAACGGCCGGTCCGTGACCATTGGCGCCGCCTAATAAAAATGAAACATGCCCGGCTCCGGCATCTCTTTCGCGCGATAATTTTTCTGCAAAGCTTTGACTTGAAAGAGAAGTTCCGTGTTCATCGAGAATGTAAACCGGGCCCAGGGCGGGCAGTTTAGCGACTAAAAGCTCAGCTTCTTTTGCTTGGAGAGCGGTGGCAGGCAGCGCTTTGGCGGCTTCAACTTCATACAAGTTTGGACCGCTTAGTCCAATTTGCCGACCCAGCCCTTCGAGCCGTGCCGCATAGGTTTTGTAAAGCTCGAGGACAGGTCCGGACTTATGCCGCCCGACGGCCCCGATGGTGATATCCATGGTTTAAGAGGCGCCAGCTGTTTTTGGCGCGGGCGCATTTTCTGGGGCCCAAATCCGCTCGAGATTGTAAAATTCCCGAACTTCCGGGCGGAACAGGTGGACAATCACATCTTTGGCGTCGATCAGCACCCAATCACAAGCAGGCATGCCCTCAATTGAGACATTGCCCATGCCAGCCTGTTTGATCTCGTGGGCAAGCTTGGTCGCTAACGCCCCAACATGCCGTTGGGAGCGCCCTGATGCCACGACCATGGCGTCCGCAATTTCAGATTTTCCAGCGAGGTCTATAGTGATGATCGCTTCGGCCTTGTCCTCATCGAGAAATTTCTCGATCAGAGCGAGCAGGTCTTTGGGATCAAAATCGCCAACAATCGGTCCCAAGTCAGGATGGGTGTCGGCACTCTGGGCCTTTTCAGGCAGTATATGCGTATTCAGCGCGTATTCTCCGTGGCTATTGCCTCTGGGCGGCCAAAATAGGTCCGCCATACTTTAAAAGATGGGCCTTATCCCCCCTGATGTAAACCTGCAACCCAAAAAAGGGCTTCACCACGCGCAATTGTTGAAAACTTGCAACAGCACCAGGCTTACCAATCTGGCGATGTAGCTCTGATCGCGGTCGCGCTTTGGTTATTAGCGGTCTGCGGCAGGAATACCCAGCCATGGGGTTGATCAGCCAAAGACGTCGCCATACTTTCCGGGACGCGCATGCGGGCTAATGACCGGGCGGCGGGGCTGGCCATGGCCTTGATGCCATAGCCGGGGCGATTGAGGATTGCCATGGGCAAGCTTTTGGCGATCTCCTGCCAATCGCGCCAGCGATGAAACCCGGCTAAACTATCTGCGCCCATAAGCCAGACAAACGCGGTGTCGGAAAAATGTTGTTTGAGGTAAGCGATTGTATCAATGGTAAAAACAAGACCGGCGCGGCGTTCTATATCGCTGACATGAAGTTGCGGATGGTCGCCAATATCGCGCGCGTGAGCAATACGGCGATCATAATCGGCATAGTCATCCGGATCTTTGAGCGGATTACCGGGCGTCACCAGCCACCAGACTTGATCAAGCCCGAGCCGGTGCAGCGCTGCCAGTGAAATCTCTAAATGGCCGGCATGCGCGGGGTTAAACGAGCCGCCGAGCAAGCCGACTTTCAAGCCATTCACAAGACCTTTGGTCGCAATCTGCATGATGTTGTCATTCCTATTCCCATCACGTTCCAGCGGTTGCAATTCATGATGAGGCTGGTCAAATTGTGCGGGATAACCAAGAGAAGAACAAGTGTCCCAATCCATCCAAGACAAACACGCGCGATCAACCGCCACCCCAAGCCCGCAATTGGCCTCGGCCCAAGCAAGGCAGCTTTTTGCCGAGACTAGGGCCGCGAGCCTCGAGTTGATTGACGGTCTGAGTGAGGCAGATGCCTGCGCCCAGTCGATGGTCGATGCTAGTCCAGCCAAATGGCACCTCGGGCACAGTAGTTGGTTTGTTGAAGCTTTTCTACTTAAGCCAGCCTTGCGTGGGTATCGCGATCATAATGCGTCGTATGGCAAGTTGTTTAACTCTCATTTCAATTCTATCGGGGCGCAGTTTCCGCGCGCCAAGCGGGGGATTTTAACCCGGCCTTCCCTGACGCAAGTATTGGCCTATGGCGACTATGTTGATCAGGCGATGGCCCAACTTTTGGCTGGCAGCATTGCGCCGGCGCGGATTAAATTGGTCCAATTGGCCGTAGCCCATGAGCAGCAGCATCAAGAATTATTGCTAACAGACATCAAGCATTTATTTGCGCAAAATCCTCTGTGTCCGACCTATCGTCCGGTGCCATCAGTTTCGCTGAAGAAAATGGCGAGCGGCCGATTGACATATGTCAAACATGATGCCGGTTTAGTTGAGATCGGCCATGACCCGGCCAATGGCTTTGGCGGTGGCTTTGATTGCGAAACCCCGCGTCACCAGGCCTTTGTTGCGCCGTTTGAAATTGCCTCACATCCGGTGACCAATGGTGACTGGGCCGAGTTCATCGCCGATGGCGGCTATAAAGCGCCGGACCATTGGTTGAGGGATGGCTGGGCGCGGTTGACATCCGAAAGCTGGCAAGCACCATTATATTGGCAAAAGTCTGGTCGCAATTGGAAGCACATGACCTTGCATGGATTGCAACCCGTCGATATGACGCAACCGGTTTGCCATATCAGCTTTTATGAAGCTGATGCTTATGCGCGGTGGAGTGGGAAACGATTGCCCAGCGAGCAGGAATGGGAAATCGCCGCAAGCCACGCCAGTATCACACCGGGGTTGGAAAAGCCTGCCATATCCTTGACCCCTGCGCCAGCCAGCAATGGATTTTTTGGCGATGTTTGGGAATGGACATCTAGTCCTTATACGGCATATCCCGGTTACACACCAGCCAAGGGAGCGCTTGGCGAATATCATGGTAAATTCATGAGCGGTCAGATGGTGATGCGCGGCGGCTCACATTTATCTGCGCCGGGACATGTTAGCGCAAGGATGCGAAAATATTGCGCACCGCAAAAGCGCTGGCAGGTCGCAGGGCTCCGCCTAGCGCAGGATTGTTAAGGGTTGGGATTCCCGGCTATGGCGGTGAGGCAGATTAAGGTCGGCCAATAGAAGTATAAGAAAACCCAGCGTCGCGCATTGTTTCGGGCGCATAAATATTACGCAAATCGACAAACACAGGCGCTGCCAAAATCTCTTTCATGCGGTTGAAATCAAGCGCTCTGTAAACATCCCATTCGGTTAAGAGAACTGCAACATCAGCCCCTTCCATGGCGTGATAGGGCCCATCACACCAGGCGACATCGTCAAAATGTTTTTTCGCTTCATCCATGCCTTCGGGATCATGTACTCGGATGGTCGCACCATCAGCAATTAATGCCGGGATGATATCAAGGGACGGGCTGTCGCGCATATCGTCCGTGTTCGGCTTAAATGTTAGCCCGAGAATGGCAATGGTTTTGCCGGTTAATGACCCGCCGCAAGCTTGTTTGACGCGCTCGGCCATGGCTTTTTTGCGCGTCGCGTTAATTTCTAAAACCGCCTCAACAATTTTTGTAGGCGCGCCATAATCCTTTGCGGTCTGAACCAGCGCAAGCGTGTCTTTGGGAAAACAGGAGCCGCCATAGCCCGGACCGGCATGCAAGAATTTTGAACCGATGCGGCCATCAAGACCGATGCCCTTGGCAACTTCCTGGACATTCGCGCCAGTTTTTTCACATAGATCAGCCATCTCATTGATGAAGGTGATCTTGGTTGCCAAAAAGGCATTGGCGGCATATTTGATCAATTCAGAGGTGACCCGGTTGGTGAAAACAATCGGCGTTTCATTGATATAAAGCGGGCGATAGAGTTCGCGCATCACGTCTCTGGCTTTTTCTTCTTCGGCCCCAACCACGACCCGGTCAGGTCTTTTGAAATCTGAGATAGCGGCGCCTTCGCGCAAAAATTCGGGGTTCGATGCGGTTGAGAAATCGACCCCGGGTTTCAAATCAGGCCGTTCTTTAGCAATGATGTCAGCGACCTCTTGGCCAGTGCCCACCGGCACGGTGGATTTTGTCACGACGACGACATAATCCTTGATCAAGGCGGCAATTTCTTTTGATGCAGCATAGACGAAAGAAAGATCAGCATGGCCATCGCCGCGCCGTGAGGGCGTGCCCACAGCGATGAAGATAGCTTCAGCACCTTTCATGGCTTCTTCCAGATCAAGCGTGAAGGATAGTCGGCCAGCGGCAACATTATCGGCCACGAGCTTGTCGAGGCCGGGTTCAAAGATCGGGATGCCGCCATCATTCAACCGGTCAATTTTGCCTGCATCCTTATCGACACAGACCACCTCATGGCCAAAATCAGCAAAACAGGCCCCTGATACTAGCCCCACATATCCGGTCCCGATCATTGCAACGCGCATCGTCTTCTCTCTTTCGATATCGTAATTTTCTAAATGTTGGCCGCTCCTTAGCGGCTACAACCGGGTTTGACCAGTCACTTTGTTGTCGCGCAGCGCGTTGCGCCATTCGCGCTGAATCTCGAGACTGGTCTGACGGCTGCCATCATGGCACCAGCCGGGTCGGGCAATGAGATAGAATAGCCGGTCGCGCCAGCTGATATCGGTTTGGGTTAGGTCGCGCCAAACTCCCAGATATTCATGCACCGCGACTTTGAACGGGTTCTGGGTTTCTAGATTGGTGATCAGCCCATAATCGACAGGATCTGTCGCGTTTTCCGGGACGAAAGTGCCGAACAATCGGTCCCAGATGATAAACACCCCGGCGTAATTGGCATCGAGATAACGCGGATTGCGACCATGATGGACGCGGTGATGGGACGGTGTGTTCATCAGCCATTCGACGGCGCGCGGAAATTTGTGGATTGTCTCTGTGTGGATGAAAAACT
>JAZGEB010000108.1:0-6837 GCA_036478515.1 Parvularculaceae bacterium
GCTCGACTTCCTTTTCAATCAGCGCTTTAATCAGCCTGGGCAGAAAATCCTTTGCAACCGAATCAGCCACCAGCAGGGTTTCCATTGCGTTACAGACCCCGTAACGGCGGGTTTTTGAATTGATTGCTATGTCGAAGGCTTTTGACAGGTCGGCACCGTCATCGACATATACATGGCACAAACCATCCAGATGTTTGATAATCGGGATACTCGCCTCGGCTGACACGCGTTCGATCAAAGATTTGCCGCCGCGCGGAATTATCACATCAATGGTGCCATTCAGGCCAGTTAACATCGCGCCAACAGCAGCCCGGTCTGATGTCGGTACCAATTGAATGGCGTGTTCGGGCAAACCGGCAAGGCGCAAGCCGGTGATTAAACAAGCGTGGAGCGCGATAGACGAATGCAGGCTTTCTGATCCGCCACGCAAGATCACCCCATTGCCCGATTTGAGGCACAGCGCTCCGGCATCAATCGTCACATTGGGTCGGCTTTCATAGATTATCCCGAGCACCCCGATCGGCACTCTAACGCGCGAAATGGCTAAGCCATTGGGCCGGGATAAACTGGTGATGGTCTCGCCAACCGGATCGGGCAGGGCGGCGATGTCCCGCAGGCTTTGGGCGATAGCATCAAGCCGGGCCGGGTCGAGCATCAATCGGTCAAGCAGGGCCGGGGTCAGGCCTTTGGTTTTCCCGGCGGCGAGGTCTTTTTTATTGGCGGCGAGAATATCGGATTGGTTTGCTTTGACCGCGTCCGCCGCGCCGAGCAACGCTTGTGTTTTGGCCTCGGTGCTGGCCAAAGCGAGGATGCGCGCCGCAGCACGCGCCTGAACGCCCATCTGGTCGAGCTTAGCAATGAGGTCGGTGGCCATGGCAATTCCTTACCCTCGTCTTGTGCCGCGCTTTTGCCAGAAGCGCAAAGAAAATGGCAAGGACGTGGATGCGACCTTCGAGGATATCAAAATCCCCCCCGCCGTCATCCCGAACTTGGTTCGGGATGACGTGCGATGGCTTGGCGTGTTTGCCTGCCTCCAGAGATCCTGAAATAAATTCAGGATGACGGTTTTTGGGAGAGAGTTGATAGTTGATAGTTGATAGCGCGACCCCTCACCCAAATTTCAAAAGATGAAATTTGTGCCTCTCCCAAGGGAGAGGCGAAGGAGAGGAAAGATTGCCTCTCCCTTGGGAGAGGCCAGCGAGCTGGAGCATTTCCGAAGTCACAAGGATCGTGACTTGATCATTCTTAAGGCTGGAAGTGGCAATATTTTTCTAACACTGACCAAGAGTACTTCGGAATTGCTCGTTGCGAGTGGGTGAGGGGACGATAGCCCTAACCCGTCACCAGATCATCGCGATGGACCAAAGCTGCGCGTCTTGCATAGCCGAGGCGCGCCTCTATCTCAGTGCTCTTTGCCCCGATTAATTTTGTTGCCTCGATGTTGTCACAAGCGACTATGCCTTGGGCGATGGTATTGCCGTCGCAAGCAATCTCAACCAGATCACCGCGTTGAAAATTGCCGCTGACACCAACCAATCCGGCGGGCAATAGACTGGCGCCTTTGGCCAGGGCGGCGGCGGCACCTTTGTCTATTTCGAGCCTGCCTTTGGGCTCAAGTCCGCCGGCGATCCAGTTTTTACGCGCGCTGTGTCGCGATTGACTGGTGCGGATCAAGGTTGATTTTGCGCCTTGTGTCAGCCGGGTGAGGGGGCCGTCTTTGCCCGTTGCATCCCCAAGGGTGATAATCGTGGCGCAGCCAGCATGACCAGCTATTTTTGCTGCCGCCAGCTTCGTCACCATACCGCCAGAGCCAACACCGGTGGTTTGGGCAGCGCCCGCATGAGCGAGAATTTCCGGGGTTATTTTTTCTATTACGCCAATGTGGGTCGCGCCCGTATCTTGTTTTGGGTCAGCGGTATATAATCCGTCTACGTCTGATAACAGCACCAACACATCAGCGTCGGCCATTTGCGCGGCATGGGCGGCGAGGCGGTCATTATCGCCATAACGGATTTCGCTTGTTGCCACGGTGTCATTTTCATTGATGATCGGGATCGCCCCCAACCCCAGTAGCGTCTCCAAGGTCGCCCTTGCATTGAGATAAGACCGGCGATTGGCGGTTGTGTCTTGGGTCAACAGCAATTGCGCGGTGACCAGATCATAAGGCGCGAGGGCTTTTTGCCATGCATCAATTAACAGCGCCTGACCGGCGGCGGCGGCGGCCTGTTTTTCTTCGAGCTTCAAAGCGCCCCCAAGCCCCAGTCGCTTGCGGCCAAGGGCGACCGCCCCGGACGAAACCAGAATGATGTCTTTGCCGGCGCGGCGCAGACCGGCGATGTCAGCTGCCAGTGTTGCCAACCAGACGTCGCGCACGCCGGAGTCATCTACCAGCAAAGCCGAGCCGATCTTGATCACCAGCCGGGTGCTGTCGGCGAAGAGGAATTTGGCGTCTGACATTTTAGCCTTTCATACTATTGTCACCTTTAGGCAATTAGATTAGATTCTGCTAATCGGCTAGGTCAAATAGGCATAAAATGACTGAAATTGGAGACACGACATGGCAAACTAGGCAATACTCGGTGCAGGCCCCTTGTCTGCAATTCTCATTGCCCGTGCTCCCAGTGCTCAACCTGCTCCTGCTAAGGACCGGGGTGGTCTAGCGACGAAAGATAATTTCTTGACGTTCCAGCCGCACCCCGCTTTGTTCCAGATGAAGCGGGATTTTTTTATTCCCCCTGACAAAAGTGCCCGAAATGAACCCTGACCAGAAAACCGCTAAACCAACAGACCCGAATCGGGTCGCGATATTTGACACGACCTTGCGCGATGGCGAGCAGGCGCCGGGCTTCTCTATGGACCTTGGCCAAAAACTGCGCATGGCCAAGGGCTTGCTTGGGGCTAAGGTTGATATTATTGAAGCCGGGTTTCCGGTCGCGTCACCGGGGGATTTTTCTGCGGTCAAAGCCATTGCCACGGCAGCGGCGGATAATCGCGTGACCAAAATTTGCGGCCTCGCCAGAGCCAATGAAGCGGATATTATCGCCGCAGGGGAGGCGATTGCCCCGGCCGGGTTAGGACGCATTCACACCTTCATCGCCACCAGCCCGATCCACCGGGAGTATAAATTGCGCATGAGCAAAGATGAAGTTCTTGAGCGGGCGATCCGGTCGGTCAAACACGCCAAGAGCCTTGCCGAAGAAGTTGAGTTTTCAGCCGAAGACGCAATCCGCACCGAGCGCGATTATCTCGCGCAAGTCTTTAGCGCGGCGATTGGTGCGGGTGCGACCATCATCAATGTGCCCGATACAGTTGGCTATACCACACCGGATGAAATTGAAGATTTGTTCCGTTGGCTGATTGCCCATGTTGACGGCGCTGAAGAAGTCACCTTCTCAGCCCATTGTCATGATGATTTGGGCATGGCAGTGGCTAATTCTTTGGCTGCGGTGCGCGGCGGGGCGCGGCAGATTGAATGTGCAGTAAATGGCATTGGCGAGCGGGCGGGCAATTGCGCGACCGAAGAAGTGGTTATGGCATTGCACACCAGAGCGGATCATTTTGGCGTCAGCACTGGGATTGATACAACCAAGCTGTATAATCTCAGCGGCTTGCTCGAAAGCCTCACGGGACAAGCGGTGCCGCGCAACAAAGCGATTGTTGGCGAGAACGCCTTTGCCCATGAAAGCGGCATTCATCAGGACGGGGTTTTGAAAAATATTGAAACCTATGAAATCATGAAGCCCGAAGATGTCGGCCAACCAAGTTCTAAATTGATCATGGGCAAACATTCGGGCCGCAATGCGCTGGCGGATCGAGCCAAAAATATCGGCTTTAATCTTGCTGGCGAACGGCTCGACGCGGTGTTCGAAGCGTTTAAGAAATTGGCTGACCGCAAAAAAGAAATCACCGAAGATGATTTGAAATCTCTGATCTTGGGTAAAGCCGTTATCAATACCGGTCCGTGGCGGGTATTGGATGTGAAAAGCGCCAGCGATCGGACAGGCAAATCTACCGCTCGGGTGATATTGGAGCATGCCAGTGAGGGAAGACGCGAGGCGCAAGCGAGCGCCAATGGCGTGGTCGAAGCCGCCTTTACCGCTGCCCGCTCTATCATTGGCCTGAATGTTAAGGTCGAAGATTTTTCCATACGGGCCGTGGGCGAAGGCATGGATGCGTTGGGCCAAGCCAGTGTGCGAATTCGCGAGCTTGGCGCGAAAAGTAAAATCGTCACCGGCGGCGATGGCGGCATTGATCGCACCCCGACCATAAACGGCTCTGGCTTACACACGGATATTGTCATCGCCAGTGTGATCGCTTATCTCGACGCTATGAACCGCTTAGTTCGGGCTCAGAACCAAGCACCAGTATCAAGTTAATCAGGAGAGAAAAATGGCCATTCAAGAAGCAGACAAGATCTGGCATAATGGTAAGTTAGTGCCATGGAAGGACGCGACCATCCATGTCATGACCCACGGGTTTCTCTACGGGACTTCAATGTTTGAAGGGGTGCGGGTCTATGACACGCCGCATAAAGGTCCGTGCATTTTTCGCAATCTGGCGCATACGGAACGGTTGATGTATTCGACCAAAGTCTATCGCATCCCGATGCCTTATAGTGTTGCGGAAATGATGGCGGCGCAGCGCGAAACCGTTCGCGCAAATGGGTTGAAGTCGGCCTATATCAGGGTCAATGCGGCGGCCGGCTATGGCGAGTTGGGGCCTTATGCAATCCCGGAACATTCTGATGTTTCGATCATTGCCTTCCCGTTTGGCAAATATCTTGGCGCTGAAGCGATTGAGCAGGGGATTGATGTTTGTGTCTCTAGTTGGAGGCGAATGGCGCCGGGCACGGTGCCAGCGGGGGTCAAAGCTTCGGGCAATTATTTATCCTCGCGGTTGATTACCATGGAAGCAAAATCGCGCGGCTGCACCGAAGGCATTGGCCTTGCTCATGATGGCACTGTATCCGAGGGCGCAGGCGAAAATTTATTTCTGGTCAAGGATGGCCGGATCATTACCCCGCCTGCGGCCTCGTCAATTTTGGGCGGTATCACCAGAGACACAGTGATGGTGTTTGCCGAGGAGTTGGGCATTGAAGTTGTGGAGCAGGCCTTGCCACGGGAGATGCTTTATGCCGCAGACGAATTATTTTTCTCCGGCACAGCGGCGGAGGTGACACCCATTCGCAATATAGATGGGTTGGATGTCAGCAAGCCCGGCGCGCGGCCCGTAACCAGCGCGATTCAGAAGAAATTCTTCGGGCTGTTTAGCGGTGAGACGGAAGATAAATGGGGCTGGCTGGACCCGGTGAACGCGTCATGAGCAAAAATATTGTCCTCCTCGCTGGCGATGGTGTCGGGCCTGAAATTATGACGGCAGCGCAAATTGTGTTGGGCCGGGTGATCGACAAGCACCAGTTTGAGTTAAATTTTCAAGAGTGCCTGTTTGGCGGGGCAGCAGTTGATGAGCTAAATGATCCGTTCCCGGCGCAAACTGAAACCGCCTGTAAACAAGCGGATGCGATTTTGCTCGGCGCGGTTGGCGGCCCGCAATATGATGCGCTGCCTGCAGAAAAACGCCCGGAAAAAGGCCTGCTGGCAATGCGCAAAGAGCTTGGGCTTTATGCCAATATCCGGCCGGTTAAAGCGATCAAGGCTTTGGAAAACCAGACCGTGTTCAAGCAAGGTCATCTCGACAAGGTTGATCTGGTGGTGATGCGCGAACTTACCGGCGGGATATATTTTGGCGACAAACGCCGCGATGAAACCAGCGCTGAGGATATTTGTTCCTATACGGTAGCGGAGGTTGAGCGCATCGTTCGCCGGGCTGGAGATCTCGCCCGTCAGCGCCGTGGTAAAGTGACCTCGGTCGATAAATCCAATGTTCTGGAAACCTCAAAGTTATGGCGCGAAGTGACTGTGCGGATCATGGCGGATGAATATGCTGATATTGCGCTTGATCATATGCTGGTGGACGCGATGGCGATGAAGCTGATCTCATCGCCAGACCAGTTTGATGTCATCGTCACCGAAAATATGTTTGGCGATATTTTGACCGATGAAGCCTCGATGTTGGCTGGATCAATTGGCATTTTGCCCTCGGCCAGTCTTGGCGATCATGGTCCCGGCGTGTTTGAACCAATTCATGGCTCGGCGCCGGATATTGCCGGGCAGGGCAAAGCCAATCCGGTCGGGATGATTGCCTCGGCGGCGATGATGCTGGATATCGGGTTGGGCGAGACACAAGCCGCAAGAAGTATTGAACAGGCGATAGAGGTTAGTTTGAAAAAACATCAGACCACGGCGGATCTTGGCGGCAGCTTATCCACGACGCAGGTGGCTGAGGCGATTGCCGGGGAAATTTAGCTGTGCCCAAAACCCTGTATGATAAAATCTACGATGCCCATATCATCGCGCCGCGCGGTTCGTTCGATAATCTGATCTATATTGACCGTCATTTGATCCATGAAGTGACCAGCCCGCAGGCCTTTGAAGGGTTGCGGATGGCCGGGCGCAAAATGCGACGCGAGCTGGCGACCCTGGCGGTGCTCGATCATAATGTTCCGACCACGGCGCGGGATCAGCCCATTCAAGATCCGATTTCCAAAACCCAGATTGATGCTCTTATAGCAAATACGTCAGAATTTGGCGTCGAGCTGTTTGACATGTTCGACCCGCGCCAAGGCATTGTACATGTGGTTGGGCCGGAGCAGGGCATCACCCAGCCGGGACTGACCATGGTTTGTGGCGATAGTCATACATCGACCCATGGCGCGTTTGGCGCTTTGGCTTTTGGCATTGGCACGTCAGATGTTGAACATGTGATGGCGACGCAATC
>JAZGEB010000109.1:0-2694 GCA_036478515.1 Parvularculaceae bacterium
GGCCGGGCTCAATGGCGAGCGAATGATAGAATCATATTCGGCATCATTGATGACGGTATTGGATATCTTAATATCCGTTCGATGGGGGGGTATGTTGAAAATTATGGCTGGACCTGCAATGATTTTAGAAGGGAATTGGACACCCTAAATGAAGTCCTTGAACAAGCGATGGAATTATTCACAAATGTAGACGGTATCATTATCGATGTTAGTGATAATAGTGGTGGCTTTGGTATTTTCGGCAACCAAATTGCAGCACGGTTTACGGATGTAGATGTGCCGGGGAATTTTCGATACCCAGCTGTTAATCCAAAATTGATCCACCAAGAGCCCCCAATTTCACCTGTTAAAGGAAACCGCTTCACGGGCCCGGTCACGGTTGTGAGTAGTAATTTAACCATCAGTGCTGGCGAATCATTCTTAATGACAATGAAGTTATTGCCGCATGTGAGGGTCGCAGGAGAACCAACGCGCGGCGCGTTCTCTGAGGTGATGACAAAGACCCTTCCAAATGGATGGGAGCTTGATCTGTCCAATGAGCATTATCTTGATAGTGATATGATATCATGGGAAGGGAAGGGAAGGGTATTTTACCCGATATTTCGTTACAGATTTTCAACCCTGAAAATATTTTCCAAGGTCATGTCGATGCGATCCGGTTGATCGCGCGCAATATGCAAGATGATACTGGCTAATAAACCTTGCGGGGCGGGCCGACAATATTTGTCACTCTCAAAGAGCTGGGAGTATTGTTACCGGTTTAATCGCTGGCATTTATTCGTTCTTGTTTGCTGCGAATTCGACGGCGGATTTTTTCTAAGGCTTGGCCGCGGCGTTGATGCTCTGGCGTGTGGTCGATAAAGGGGAGCACTGAAATCAAAGCGATGATCAGCAAATACCCTTCCCACATTTCGAGCGACACCGACGCGCCGCCAGCGCAGAATACAAACAGAGAAATCTGCGCATAATAGCCAAACCGCGCACGCCACCGGCCATGCTCTGCAGTGCGAAAGATGCGCTCCGCAGCGATCGCTTTAAACCAGCCTGTGCCGATCAAGGCGAGGTAAAATGCGAGGCCGACAAAACCCATGCCGCCGAGAATTTCAAAATAGATCGAATGCGAGGCCCGTGGTTTGCGGTGCATATCAACTTGGCGGGAAATATCCTTGTGATAGGAATTGCGCAGGCCAACGCCGGTAACGGGATATTTCAACGCCAATTTGCCTGAGATTTTCCACGCATCAACCCGGCCCATGAAGCTTTCATCTTCATCTGCGGTTTTAATCGTTTCCATGCGATCAAACCATTTCTCCGGCAATATTTGCGCAACCGGGACTGCCATGATCGCCACCGCAAAGATTGAGACGACTTTGGTTTTCCAAGTAGATCGCAGCCAGATATAAGCACCAAAAGACACGAGCGCGACTAAGGCACCTCTTGATTGCGTCCCCAAGATTGCCAACACACTAAGTCCAAATATGCCATATATTCCCCAGCGTAAGAGGGGGTTTTTCACCACGCCAGCAAGATACAGAAACATCGGTAAGGACGTCGCGAGGGCAATGCCCATGTGATTATTATCGTACAGGATTGTATCAACTTGACCGGCATAAGTCCCGCTGCCGAGTTTTATGATCGTGTATAGCCCGCCTTTGGCGCCGTAAAATCCCATAATTAAAGCGAAGGCCCAGAGGAGCGCATGGAAACGCAAGCGCGTGGTGACGACTTGGGATATCAGATATATGAACACCATGATTTTGATAAAACGGTCGGTAAATTCCATTGACCTATCGGGTTCTAACGATTGCAATTGCGATATCATCAGCCAAAGCGTGAAGCCGATGAGCAGGGTTGAGATGGCGTCAAAGCGCAGTTTTTTGAATTCCTGGTGGAAAAAGAAAACAGCAAAAACAACCGCTGCGATAAGCAGGTTCAAGGGTATGTCCTTGGCCGCATAGGCCGCCTGTTGGGGGGTCGCCAGGGTGAACCAGGCCCACAATAATAATCCGATAAAAGGGTAGCGCAGGGTGATCAGCAAAGAGCCGGCAATAAACGCCAAAAGCAACACATCACGCATTTTACTTGTCCCAAAATAGCTCGCGCATATTACATGCGAAGCTAATCCATCCCGTCTCTCATTGCAGTGCCTAGCAAATATTCAGGAAATGGGCCAGTTCGTTGTTAATGTTGACAGATTGCCCAAGCGGCGCGTAGCGGGCGCGCTATTGCTCATGCAAGTAAGTCTCTCTCGCAGCTAAGCAGCTGAAAATTTTGACAATTTTACCAGTCAGGCTTATCTGGTTCCGACAAGGGGGCTCGACCCCAATAGCCACAAGGTAATCAGGAGTTTTATACCAATGGACGCGACTGCCCCACAGCCGGCCCGAAATGGCGCTCTTTTGCGGCTGGCAACAGTGGTGTCTATCATCGTGGCCGTGGCCTTAATTATTGCCAAACTCGTCGTCTGGCGGATGTCGGGCTCGATGGCCGTGCTCGGATCGCTGGTTGATAGTGGCATGGATTTGATCGCGAGTGTCATTGCTTTTGCCGGGGTGCGGGTGGCCGCGGAGCCAGCTGATGCACAACATCGATTTGGCCATCAAAAGGCGGAGCCAGTGGCGGCGATGGCCCAAACCGGGATGATCACTTTGTCAGCGTTGTTTGTCTTATATGAAAGCGTGCAGAGATTTACCT
>JAZGEB010000110.1:0-4224 GCA_036478515.1 Parvularculaceae bacterium
ATTCAGATGATGTTCAGGCCTTATTAGCCCGGCTGGCTGAGCGCCGCCCACGCAAAATTGACCTTGGCTTGGACCGGGTCATCCGGGCGCTTGCCCGGGTTGGCAATCCACAAGACCATTTACCCGCGACGATCCACGTTGCCGGGACCAATGGCAAAGGCTCGACCATTGCGTTTATGCGCTCGATCCTTGCTGCGGCCGGGTTGAAAGTTCACGTCTATACCTCGCCGCATTTAATTCGCTTTCATGAACGGATTGTCTTGGCGGGCGAAGAAATTGACGACAATACGCTCATCTCCGTGCTCGGACGATGTGATGCCGCCGCTGGCGACGAACCGCTAACCTATTTTGAAGCAGTGACCTGCGCCGCGTTTCTTGCCTTTGCCGAAACCAAAGCTGATGTCGTGCTCCTCGAAACCGGCCTTGGCGGACGGCTTGATGCGACCAATGTTGTGCGCGCGCCCAGAGCCAGTGTGATCACACCCATCGGCCTCGACCATCTTGATTGGCTCGGCGAGACGCTGGAACAAGTGGCGTTGGAAAAAGCCGGGATCATCAAGCCGGGCTGTCCGGTGGCGATCGGTAAACAAGCGGCGGTCGCCGGAGAAGTTGTGCGTGATCGCGCTTTGGCGCTGGGCTCAGAAACATGGAGTTGGGGCGAAGAGTGGTCCGCTTATTTGGAAGAAGGCCATCTGATTTATCAAGAAGAAGAAGCCTTGTCTGATCTCTCGCCGCCGCGGATGATCGGGGCGCATCAGATTGAAAATGCAGGTCTCGCGGTTGCGGCGTTAAAACTCGCTGGTCTCGCCCCGGAGGATGACATTATCTCAACCGGCATCGAGGCGACCTTCTGGCCCGGCCGATTGCAACGGCTGACCACCGGACCATTGCTCGACCGAGCGCGAGCATTGACCGGCGAAGATGTCGAGATATGGCTTGATGGCGGGCACAATCCCCATGGCGCGCGCGTGGTTGCCAGAGCGATGGCTGACTTGGAAGAAATTCGACCTGCGCCTTTAGTGTTAATTTCCGGGCTTCAGGCGAACAAGGATGCGGCTGGTTTTTTCGCGCCCTTTGTCGATCTTGCCGCCGCGATTTTCACGGTGCAATCAAACCAAGAAGCATCGGCCAGCGCGATCACGGTGGCAAAATCAGCGCAAGCCGCTGGCATTCCAGCGACGCCAGAAGAAAACCTCGATGAAGCTTTGTCTGCCGCCCTCTCAAGCTCGATGGAAGGCACGCCCCGTGTTCTGATTTGCGGGTCGCTCTATCTGGCTGGCGAGATTTTACAAACCAATGGCTAAGCCTAATTGACAGTCCTGCGCGGACACCGCAATTTGAGACAAACCCGGAGCCTTTCGATGATGACATCCCCAAAAGTTCGCTTATTACGTCTGCCTCATGGCGCTGACTTAGCCCTCCCGGCTTACGAAACCGAGCTCGCCGCTGGGGCTGATGTGCGCGCCGCGATCCCCGCAGATGCGCCGCTGACATTGCGCCCCGGCGAGCGCTTTATGGTGCCAACCGGATTGGCGATGGCGCTGCCGCCGGGATGGGAAGCGCAAATGCGGCCCCGCTCTGGACTGGCGGCGAAATTTGGCATTTCTTGCGTCAATGCACCGGGCACCATTGATGCGGATTATCGCGGCGAGCTCAAAGTCATTCTGATTAATCATGGAACGGAGGATTTTGTCATTTCGCGCGGGGATCGCATCGGCCAAATGGTCATCGCGCCGGTCTGGCAAGCAGATTTTGTTGAAGCGGAAAGCCTTGATGAAACCGAGCGCGGCACTGGCGGCTTTGGCTCGACCGGCAGATAGGCGACCGAGATGAGCCTGACCCCGGACCAGATTGAGCGCTATAAACGCCATATTTTGCTGCCAGAAATTGGCGGTCAGGGTCAACAAGCATTGGCCGCGGCAAAAGTTCTGGTCATTGGTGCTGGCGGCCTGGGTTGTCCGATCTTGCAATACCTCACGGCGGCGGGGATTGGCACAATCGCAATTTGTGATGGCGACCGGGTGAGCCTGTCCAATCTACAACGCCAAACGCTTTACCGGACCAAGGACATTGGCAAATCGAAAGTCACATGCGCGATTACCGCGCTGAAAAAACTCAACCCTGATGTTCGCTTTTTGCCATTCAAACAAAACCTGACCAAGACCATCGCGGCAAAAATGGTCGCGCCCTTTGATCTTGTCATCGAAGGGGTTGATCGCTTTGCCGTCCGGTTCATGATCAACCAAGCCTGCTTGGAAACTAAAACGCCGATGCTATCCTCCGCAATCGGACGATTTGATGGCCAAGTCGCGATGTTCGCACCTTGGCGCGCAGAAGATCAGCCCTGCTACCGTTGTCTGGTTCCAGAAACGCCAGACGAAGAGGCAAATTGCGAAACCGAAGGCGTGCTCGGGGCTGTCCCCGGCATCATCGGTGCTTACGCAGCAATGCGCGCGGTGTTGTGGCTAAGCGGTGTGAAAATGACCACGGATGAAGTAGCCATATTCGACGGCCTCGCCGGCACCATGCGCAACATCACCCTAATAAAAGACCCAGCCTGTCCAGCGTGCCTATAATAGAGCATAGCAAAAGCGCACCAATTGCAGAAGGTACTTTAAAAGTCTATAAAGCGTTCAGCGAATTCACAGCTCTACAAGAGGGTCTTATGAAAAACGAGAGATTTAAAACCTTGGCAGTCCGCAATGGCCGAGCCTTCTTTGAAGGTCAATCGCCCAGGCTTTATGAAAATTCTTTTGGGCCTTTTATAGCATATGTTCTAAGCAATGATGTTGTAGATTTAGCTTTTGTTCTTGACACCAGAATATCTCACACATCTTTAGAAATATCCCTAACCAAGGATCGTAACGAACCGGGCCATGCAACATACGGTCTTTCTGTTATCTCATATTTTTACGACATACATCGAGAATACAAACACCAGCCTCAAGGGGACATAGAAGAGAGCATGAATTTTTTCAATAAATTCTTGCAAAAAATCAGCCCTAAACTCATGTCGGGTAACAAAGAAGAATTCGATAAACTGCGCTTATTTTATCGCGGATGGGATGCGCAGTATAGTGATAGAATGACTACCCCTGACATTATTGAAGATCACATTTTGAATTGGAACGCATTAGCAGTCGCGGGAATCAGTATTTTCTCTTTTCTAAGCGGTATAGCTCTTGAGAGGTTTGCTGATTTATCAGCTCTAATCTTAGGGTGAGTTCGGCAGTCCTAAACCATAGATAAAATTAGAGTTCTACGGCCTCGAGGGCGTGAAACAGGCCCCATTACCGACCCGAGAACGGACCGTGCAGAATTTGTATTTTTGCCAAAGTCTCATGGGAAAAAGTTTGCGCGTTCAGCTGGTCAATTGTTGACAGGTGGATCGAGCCACTTTCATCTTGTCCGAGAAATAGATCATCCGAGTTTTTCGGTATGCACCAAGCTTTGTGTTGGTTCTTATGCGGAATATTGCTGCAAATAATTTTCCGCAAGGCCACGGCATAGGGCCGGTCAATAGCATCGGCAGATGCTATTGCAGCCCCTCTTCTGGTTAAAACAAGAGACTTCACGCCGCTATCATGCTTGGTAAATTCGATCATATACATGACACCCCCCGGCGTTGGATTATACATTCCGCGATAACCATTAGAGTAATCGCCCTTGGCAAAGGTGAGGGTGACATGCGGCGGGGTAATCCCGCTGGTCTTTTTGGCTGGCAGCAACGCCCATCCATGAGTGACCAGAATGGCCTCAACGTCTGCCAATGGGGTTAGAACGCTCACCCCTTCAATGGTAAAATTGATCACGTCATCCCGGGCCGTAAAGCCCTCAATAACACTGGCAAACCCAGCCGACGGGAACAGGACAAATCCCGAAACAAATATCGCAACCCACTTGCACTTGTTGAAAATCATGCCCAAAAATCTCTCCCATTTCATGTCCAGCTATCTTTATAGCATGCGGTGAATTGCAGCGTCACCCTCAAAAAAACTTCGCCTGTCCAAGTTGCCGAACTTAAACCCGGCCGACCACGAGGCAGCCATTGGTACCGCCAAAGCCAAATGAATTGGTCAAAAACGTATCAATTTGCGCGTTGTCGATGCGCTCGCGAATAATCGGCAGGTCGGCAAACTCGGGATCGATCTCGGTGATATGGGCAGATTCAGTCAAGAAGCGGTCGCGCATCATGATCAAAGAATAAATCGTTTCTTGCGCCCC
>JAZGEB010000111.1:0-5844 GCA_036478515.1 Parvularculaceae bacterium
CGCTCATGAAAATGCAATATTCAGCCGATATCATCCGCTATAAAACCATGACCAATAGCGAGTTGAACGCCACCTTCTCACTTGAAGGTCTGTTCACGCCAGACGAAGTCCATTTGACTTATTCCGATATTGATCGTGGCATTGTCGGCTCGGCTGTTCCTGCCGCCAAAGACTTGACCCTGCCGGTGCATAAAGAATTGGCCGCGGCATTTTTCTGCGAACGCCGCGAGGTTGGGATCATCAACATTGGCGGCGTCGGCATGGTGACGTGCGATGGCACTTCCCATGAGTTGGGCAAGCTCGACAGTCTGTATGTTGGCCGCGGCACCAAAGACGTAAGCTTTACCAGCGCCAGCAAAACCGACCCCGCGAAATTCTACTTCGTCAGCTACCCCGCTCATACCGATTACAAAACCACCTTTGTCCCCAAAGAAAAAGCAAATCGCCTCGACCTCGGGGCTCAGTCTGGGTGTAACAAGCGGGTGATTTATCAATTGATCCGGCCGGGCATCGTCGAGACCTGTCAGATTGTCATGGGTGTCACCCTATTAGAAGAAGGCAGTGTGTGGAATACATTCCCGCCGCACACTCATAAACGCCGGTCAGAATTTTACATGTATTTTGACATGGCCCCAGAAACCAGGGTGTTTCATTTTATGGGCGAGGCGGACAATATGCGGCCCCTCGTTTTACGCAACGAACAAGTCGCTCTGTCACCCACATGGTCAATGCATTGCGGCGTTGGCACCGGCGCTTATGGCTTCATCTGGTCAATGGGTGGGGAAAACCAAGAATTTGATGACATGGACCATATCGCGATTGATCAATTGTTCTAACTGTCTAGCCGAGCGTAAATATTTTGCAGAAAGAAAGAATTCCTCCCCCATTTATGGGGGAGGTGCTGAGCGCAGCGAAGCGGAGGGGGTAAGTCATCCCTAATGGATAAATTCTGCCCTACTCACCAGCGCATTTTTGATCTTCTTCGGAGACCCCATCAATGGTGATGTCACTGATCCCAAGGACGAGCGGTGCATTTGCAGATATAACTACTGGCGCAGAGATTGATGTCCAATCCACTGGCTTGGTCGACAGGCATCGCAAGGCGACTGTGATTTTCTGCCACTCCCCAACTGGCAATGCTCTCAGCTGATCACCAATCTCAATTTTGGCAAGGGGCCCAGAGGCATTTTCAGCGCTCAGAAAAACGGGTCCGATCGGCGCGGTTTCAACTTTTACCGACAGGATCAACCCAGCATCTGGCTGAACCAGATTGTTCATGTCAGCCGCTTCGCCATCAAAAGAAATCATGCCGTCATCCTGCCAAGAAAAACGCGCAGCATCTTCTTGGGCAAAGCGATCAAAATTGACCCTAGATACGTTTTGCGTATTCAAGGCCCAAGGCGCTTGGTTATGACCGGCCTTAAAGACATACTTACCTATTGCAGGGCCAGCATTGGCGATGCTCTCGTCTAAATTGGACACTGCAACAGTGTCCGTCTTGCTTAAACCATAGCCATACGCAAAGAGCGGATCATACTCTGCATCGCCAACATTTAGGCTGGTCTGATCGGCGCTACGCGGCCATGAAAAAGACAGTTTCCCGGTAAATTCATGGGTTGCACCCTGTACGGATTTTTCAAATAACACATCCGCAATACCGCCGCCTTCGGTGCCCGGCAACCAAGCGGCGACAAAAGCGTCTGACGCATTTAACTCCGCATTGACCCATAAAGGGCGACCGGACAAAAACACCGAGACGACCGGTACGTTGGCGGCTTTCATCGCCCGCAACTGAGCAAGGTGATCGTCTTCAGATTTAAACGCCAAATCTGCCAAGTCGCCTTTAAACTCAGCATAAGGAAGCTCGCCATAAACAGCGATTACGACGTCAGGTTTGGTTTTGTAAGTACCGTCTTTGGAAAATTCGGTCTTGCCGCCAGCCTTGCTTACTAGCTCGGTAATACCCTCAAGGATGGTTTGACCTTTGGGGAAATCTTCATGGGTCGTATCAAGGCCTTGCCAAGATATCGTCCAGCCGCCGGTTTGGGTGCTCATGCTATCGGCACCGGCGCCGATGACCAAAATATTGGCGGCCCCAGAAAGCGGCAAGACATTATTGTGATTTTTGAGCAACACCAGTGATTTGCGCACCGCTTCCCGGGCGATCGCTTGGTGTTCCGGCGAGCCAAGAAATTCTGTCTTGCCCGCAAATTGACGCGCTGATGGTCGTCCTCGTTTAAACGCCCCGGCTCTGATTTTCACCCGCAAAATCCGCGCGACAGCTTCATCAAGTCGCTGCATTGAAATTTCGCCGGACTTCGCCGCCGCCAAGGTCGAGGCGTATAAAGGTTTCCAACTATCGGGCGCCATATAAACATCAACACCTGCCTTTAGAACGTCTGGGCAATCTTCATTGGTACACCCCGGTATTTTACCATGCGCATTCCAGTCTCCGACAACAAAGCCATCAAAGCCAAGCCGATCAAACAACACATCATTGAGCAGCGCCCGGTTGCCGTGCATTTTTACACCGTGCCAACTGGAGAAGGACGCCATTACCGATTGCACGCCAGCATCAATCGCCGTGAAATACCCAGCTGCATGAATAGTGCGTAGCTCGGTTTCGGAAATTAATGCATCGCCCTGGTCTTTGCCGCCGCTGGTGCCGCCATCGGCGATAAAATGTTTCGCCGTCGCAACAACGCGATCCGCGCCAAGAAACCCTTCTGTACCCGCCTTACCTTGAATACCCCGAACCATGGCGCCGCCATAGCGCGCAACTATTTCCGGGCTTTCAGAATAACTCTCATAGATCCGGCCCCAACGGTCATCCCGGGCCACAGCCAAAGTCGGCGCGAATGTCCAGTCTAGGCCAGTGACAGCAACCTCTTTTGCGGTTGCCGCCCCAATTTTTTCAATTAGCACGGGATCATTTGCCGCGCCCAGTCCGATATTATGTGGAAAAATCGTCGCACCAATAACATTGGAATGTCCGTGCACAGCATCAATGCCCCAAAAAACCGGAATAGGTGTTTCAACCCCCTCGGGGTCCATGGAAGCCACCCAAAACTCATCAGCCAGCTTGACCCACTCAGAAGGAAGCGCGCGATCATCGCCATATGGGCCAGAACTGCCGCCATTGAGAATAGTTCCCAAGCGATATTGCCGAACATCTTCCGGGGTTACCGAGCCAATATCTGCCTGTATCGTTTGGCCGACTTTTTGTTCCAGAGTCATGCTTGCGAGCAGGCTGGTAATTTGCGTCTCAATCGCAGGATCGCGCGACAACCCGCTTTTACCTTGCGGCCAAGTCGCCGGATGGATGACGCCGGTAACATCCGTGTGCGCCAATTTCACTTCTTCGGTCAGCTTTTCGTCAGGCACGGGCTTGGGTTGTTCAACCGCTGCCGGAACTTGCACTTTTTCTTTTGCCGGCTCAGCCTTATCCTTGCCAGAGCAAGCTGCCAACGAGACGAGAATCGCAATAGATGCGCCCGTGAGGAGGGGTTTGTTCATGAATGCCATTTTTAAAAAGCTCCTTACCAATTCCACATTGCGCCATCTTCGAGGCGGTTCACCGGCAAATAGGCCCGTTGATAGGGATATTTTGCCGCCAGTTTTTCGTCAATATCAACGCCGTGTCCCGGCGTCTCTCCCGGATGGAGATAGCCATCCTTAAAGCTATAGGCGTGAGGGAACACTTCGTCAGTTTGCTCTGTGTGCCGCATATATTCTTGGATACCAAAATTCGGTACCCACATATCAAAATTCAATGCGCAGCCCATGCTGACCGGTGATAAATCCGTCGCACCATGGCAACCGGTGCGAACATTATAAATTGCACCAAAATCAGCGATGCGGCGCAAATGCGTTATACCACCCGCATGAACAACAGTGGCTCGAATGAAATCGATGAGCTGCTCTTCCATCAGGGTCTTGCCGTCCCATATAGTGCTGAAAATCTCACCGATAGCCAACGGCGTCGTCGTGTGTTGGCGGATGATGCGGTAGCTTTCCTGATTTTCTGCGGCAACAGCATCTTCAAGCCAGAACAAGTGATACGGTTCAAGCGCTTTACCGAGCCTTGCGGCTTCAATCGGGGTTAAGCGGTGGTGGGCATCATGCAGTAGCTCAATATCGTGCCCGAATTTGTCACGCAATTTGTCAAACAGCTTGGGCACATGGTTGAGATATTTACTCGTCGACCAGACATTTTCGGTTGGCATGTCGGCATCAGCTGGTTCATAATAAAGCTTGTCGCCAGAAACACCATACGTCCCAGCCAGTCCCGGAATACCGCATTGGGCCCGGATCGCTTTATAGCCCATATCAAGATAACGCGCGACTTCATCGGTGGTCTCTTCGATGTCAGCGCCATTGGCATGACCATAGACCAGCACTTTTTCACGCGATGCACCGCCGAGCAATTGATAAAGCGGCATATTCGCTGCCTTGGCTTTTATGTCCCACAACGCCATATCAACCGCCGCAATTGCCGACATATTGACTGGGCCTTTGCGCCAATAAACACCGCGATATAGATATTGCCAGATGTCTTCAATGCGGCTCGCATCACGGCCGATTAAACATGGGATAACATGATCAGTTAGAAATGATGCCACTGCAAGCTCACGACCATTTAGCGTCGCATCGCCAATGCCATAAACACCTTCATCAGTTTCAATTTTCAAGGTAACAAAATTACGCCCGGGAGAGGTGATAATTACGTGTGCAGATTTAATTTTCATAACTCACCTTTGAGGGGCTAAGTGCGAGGTTCAAGCCTTGATGACAGGCCCAACGGCTGCCTTGTTTTATGGATCGATGCCGCTGGGGTAAAGAGATATTTCATCCCCTTACCAGCTTCAATGTAGCCGCAATGGCTGGGCCAGCGCCGTGCATGTCAAGCGCCGTATAGCCCCTAACAATCGCGTCCATGATTTGGGGCTCTTGGCCGATCCAGGGCGGAAATATTGCTTTTAGGGCAAGAAACGCGGCAACATCCTCGCAAGTATCGCCAGACCTTGATTTTACCAAGGCCGATAAGGGCGCGCTCATCGGGTCATTGAGGGCAGTGCCGGCCTCCACTTGTTCGACGACAAACTGCATCCACGCTGCAAGGCCCAAACAAATGCACTCGATAGAGCGCCCGGCTTTGAAGTTCTTTTCAAGGGCCGGCAATAATCGTTGCGGTAATTTGGCAGATCCGTCAGCGGCAATCTGGATCAACTGATGCTGGATCGATGGATTGCTAAATCGTTGGCCAATGCGATCGCTATATTGGGCTAAATCCATTAATGCATACGGACCCATCGAGGGGATCAATTCTTGCCGAGATAAAGCGTGAAAATAATCGTTCAACCCCGTATCTGCCATCACATCGGCAACTGACTTCAGTCCCGCCAGCAACCCCAGATATGTCAGGGCGGAGTGCGGTGCATTGACCAAGGTCAGCTTCGCTTTTTCATATGGTTTAACATCATCGGTAAATATCACCCCGGCCTTCTCCCAAGCAGGGCGAGGGCCATCGAAACTTTCGACCACCCAATCTGTAAATAACTCGCGGTGAACGCAAGCTTTGTCCTCAACCCCGAGAGCCTGTTCAACCGAAGCAAAAAGCGCGGTATCACTGGCCGGCGTGATGCTGTCGACCATCGTATTGGGAAAGGCAATATTGGTTTTGATCCATTCAGCCAAGGTCATATCTTTTTGTTCGGCAAAATCCAAAACTGCACCGCAAAGTTTGCTACCATTTTCTGAAACATTATCGCAGGAAATAATCGTCATAGGCTCCCCCGCGCCGTCGCGCCGTGCCGCCAGGCCAGAGACAAGAATGCCAATAGC
>JAZGEB010000112.1:0-3754 GCA_036478515.1 Parvularculaceae bacterium
GGTGCCGCCTCTAGCTCATCCGGGGCGAAGCGATCGCCAATAAATGGTAGTTTGGCGCAGGCCCCGATCGTGGCCAGCGCCGTTGCGGCCATCAGGGCCGTCATTAATTTAGTCATGTCTGTCTCTCCTTGAGATATCCCCATATGCCCAACGCTACTTCATTGCCATTCTGGCGGTTTGTCAGCGATACTGCAACTTAACTAACTATCTTATTGTTATCAGGGGATATTATCATTCCAGAAGTGATCAAGCGTAATCCGAACATGAGCGGATTAAGCATGGCTATTGAATGGGTTTTCGCCTAAAGCAAGCCCCACGGTCTCGACAAATCGAGACCTCGACAATTCATGACCTCGACAATTCGAGACCCCGGCCATCTGATATGGCTACGATGAAAGCAATATATGACTGATAGTACCGCTCCGAGCCCTGCGCCCGAAACTGATATTTTCGCGGCCGTTGTGCCGGTTCTTGCCAGCGCTCTGAAAAGCCGCGGTTTTGAAACCCTCACACCGGTACAAGAGGCGGTGTTAGCGCCGCATTTGGCTGAGAAGGATTTGCTGGTGTCCGCCCAAACCGGGTCCGGCAAAACGGTTGCTTTTGGTCTCGCGCTCGCTTCAACATTGCTTGAAGGCGCAGACAAATTCCCCCGTCTCGACGCGCCCCTCGCCTTAGCTGTGGCGCCAACCCGGGAACTGGCTTTGCAAGTCCAGCGCGAGTTGCAATGGCTTTATGCGGGCACCGGGGCGAATGTCGCTTCTTGTGTTGGCGGCATGGATATTCGCGATGAACGCCGGGCCTTATCCAGAGGCGCGCATATTGTCGTTGGCACGCCGGGGCGTTTGAATGATCACATCAAACGCGGCTCTCTCGACATGTCGGGAATGAAAGCCATCATCTTGGATGAAGCCGATGAAATGCTCGATCTTGGCTTCCGAGAAGAGCTTGAATATATACTCGCAGCAGCCCCAAAACAACGCCGTACCCTGATGTTCTCGGCGACTGTCTCCCGGCCCATCGCGACCTTGGCCAAAAATTATCAAAATAATGCCGAGCGCGTCAATACGACCACATCCCATAAGCAACACATCGACATTGAATATCGCGCGCTTTCTTGCTCCCCACAAACCAAAGAAAATGCAATCATTAATGTATTGCGTTATTATGATGCTAAAAACGCGCTTGTTTTTTGCGCGACCAGAGCGACGGTTAATCATTTGACCAGTCGGCTCAACAATCGCGGCTTTTCGGTGGTCGCGCTTTCTGGCGAGTTGAGCCAAAAAGAACGCAGCCATGCCTTGCAAGCGATGCGCGATGGCCGAGCGAAAGTTTGTGTCGCGACAGATGTTGCAGCGCGGGGAATTGATTTACCGGAACTTGATCTGGTGATCCATGCGGATTTGCCGAAGAACCAAGAAAGCTTGCTACATCGTTCGGGCCGCACAGGGCGTGCCGGGCGCAAAGGCGTGTCGGCGCTAATCGTTCCATTTAAAGCCAAACCACGGGTCACAAGATTGCTCAAAGACGCGAAGGTGACAGCTGAGTGGGCCAAGCCGCCTTCAGCAGCCGAAGTCTTATTGCGTGATAATGAACGGCTCCTCGCCGACCCCTCCTTGAGCGAGGCTGTGCAAGACAATGAAAAAGAATTTGCGGCGCAATTATTGAATATTTATGCCCCGGAACAAATCGCAGCCGCTTTCGTACGCCTCTATCGCAAGAACCATTCTGCCCCTGAAGAGATCGATGACGAGCCCGCGCACTTTGCCAATAATCATCAGTCAAGTGGGCCAAAAGAACGGCGTGGAAAATCTGGCCAGAATGATTTTGACAGTGGCGTCTGGATTGCCCTCAATGTCGGGCGCAACCGCTCGGCCGAACCGCGCTGGCTGCTGCCGCTCTTGTGCAAAGCCGGTAAGCTGACCAAAAAGGATATTGGCGCGATCCGTATTCAACAAGACGAAACCCATGTCGAGATCCGGCCGGAAGCCTATCAGGATTTCATCGACAATATTGGCCCTGATGCCAAGCTCGATAAATCAATCCGTGTCTCCCCGATTGACGGCAAACCTGCTTCGGCTTCGCCCAGCAAGAAGCAACGCAAGAGCGGCCATGGCCCAAAACCCGGTGAGAGCAACCCTTATCAAAGAAAAGGCCCGAAGCCAGCGGGTAAAAAATACGATAAATCCGTCGCTCGAAAGCGCTTGGAAGAAAAAGAAACAGCTAAACAAGATTGGTCGCCATCTGAGCTTCGCGGTGATGATGATGTGCCCTTGGCGGGAGACACCCCGTTAAAACGTAAAAAACCGAAAAAGAAAAAGCCCGGGGACAAAAATAAAGGAAAACCCAAAGGGCCGATGGGCAAAAGTGGCCAATCTGGGCCTCAGACGAAAATTCCAGCCGGGGTGCCCGGCACCTTAAAACGCAAAAAACGGAGTAGCTGATTGCGATGACGAAGACCGCTGCCCTCATCGTTGCTGCCGGCAAGGGCGTGCGCATGGGCGGCGATGTGCCAAAACAATATCAGCGTTTGGGTGGTCTACCTGTCCTGACCCGGACGATAAGCAGCTTTGCGGATCATGCTGAGATTGATGTCATTCAAGTGGTAATTGGGGCCAGTGATGAGGCGCTTTATCACCAAGCGGTTGCTTTTCTAAATGAGCCGATGCAAGCCAAACTCACGCCCCTCATTTTTGGTGCAGCGACGCGCCAAGGCTCGGTGTTAAATGGCCTACAATCTCTTGCGAAGAGTAATATAGAAAAAATCTTGATCCACGATGCGGCGCGGCCCTTGGTCACGGCAGATACGATCGCCCGGGTGGTCGCAGAGTTGGACATATCAAAAGCCGTCCTCCCGGCCCTACCCGTCACCGACACATTAAAGCAAGTTGACGATGGCACCGTGCAAGGAACAATTTCCCGAGACAATTTATGGCGTGCCCAAACCCCGCAAGGCTTTAGCTTTAATCAAATGCTAAGTGCCCATGAACAAACCACAGGTCAGGCGCTGACGGATGATATTGCGGTGGCACAAGCCGTTGGCATGGCGATCGCGATCGTCGAGGGCAATGCGCAGAACATCAAACTGACGACACAAGAGGATTTCGCCATGGCAGAAAAGTTAATTGATGGCGAGACCAGAATTGGCCAAGGCTTCGATGTCCATGCCTTTGAAGCCGGGGATGCAGTGACACTATGCGGCATATCGATCCCCCATAGTCATAGCTTACAGGGCCATTCAGATGCTGATGTCGCGATGCACGCGCTAACAGATGCCCTGTTTGGCGCCATCGGGGCGGGCGATATTGGCGATCATTTCCCGCCTTCCGACCCGCAATGGAAGGGCGCAGTATCAACTATTTTTCTGACCAAAGCGGCCACATTGATCGAGCAGTCAGGCGGCACAATCACCAATATTGATCTCACCCTAATTTGTGAAGCACCAAAGATCGGACCCCACCGGGGGGCGATGCGGGCAAAGCTCGCCGAGCTTTTGTCACTTGAGCTCTCGCGTATCTCGGTAAAAGCGACCACGACGGAAAGGCTCGGCTTCACCGGTCGCGGCGAAGGTATTGCCGCGCAAGCTGTGGTCAGCATCAAGATGCCGGTCTAGCTGAACGCCTTTGGCCTCTCTAAAAACGGGAAAGCTGGTTGCATATAACAACGCCAGGATGCTAGCCTACCCGATAGAGGGCTTGCGAGGGGAAAATTCATGACAGGTGAACAACAAGACACCCAAGATGGGTGGCGTCTTTGG
>JAZGEB010000113.1:0-7985 GCA_036478515.1 Parvularculaceae bacterium
GTTACGCTTGAGGCCAAGACTGATCCACTCGACGTGGCTGAATTAGCGGCCATCGTCAAACAGTTGAGCGATGAAGCATTTTTAGACCGCGCAGCGCGATTACGCTCCTATTTGCAACTCGATGATACCGATCAACTAACCATGCTGGCGAGCGCAGCAGTTGATGCTTGTGAGAGCTTTGAGGAGCTGACCACGCGCTGGGGCAAACAAAGGGACATGGTGGTGTTCACCGCCCACCCAACTTTCTTGATGTCAAAACAAATGCGTGAATTGCTCGGCGACATTGCCTGCTCGGATAAGCCAACAAAAGCGCAAACCGCTGAGCTGACCAGCCTTGCGCATGCGCCAGATAAGCCTCTGACTTTGCCTTATGAACATGATGCTGTCCTAGACGCGATCGATCATGCCAGTGACGCGGTGTCGCGCTTTCATGGCAGTTTGATCAAGGCGGCCAAAGACAAATTCCCGGCTGAATGGCAAAATTTCGTGCCCCGTAGCCTCTGCACGGCTAGCTGGGTTGGCTATGATATGGATGGTCGTAATGACATTGGCTGGCATGATGTGATCCGCCACCGGCTGATCGAAAAACATCGCCGGTTAAGCTGGTACCGTCATCGCGCGACAAATATTTCCGGCGCAGCTGAACTGGTTGCACGCCTAGAAGCATCCGAAACGCACACAGCCAAAGCTGTAGCGCTTTTTACGGGCGATATGGACGATCCGAAAAGCTTCACCCTTGCCGCTAATTTTTTATCTGATGACGCCCCTGAAAAAATCACTGACCTCGAGGAAATAGATGACTTAATTAAAAAATTGCTCAAGCAATCGGAAGGCAAAACAGCGCTGGCTGTTGCGAGCTTGAGAGCGGATATGGCCAGTTTTGGCCTTGGCGCTGGCGAAGTCCACTTTCGCCTCAACGCCAACCAGATCCGCAATGCCGCTCGGGATGCCTTGAAGCTCGAAAACGATGTTGATCTATTCTCCCGCAGCGTCCTCGACGAAGTCCAAAAACTGATCGAGGGCGTCGAACCGGTCGATGTCAATTTTGCCGCGCTAGCGCTAGAAAAAGCCTCGGCCTCGCGGCTGTTCATCGCCATGGCGCAATTTGTCAAACATATTGATGCGACGCAACCGATCCGTTTGTTGATCGCCGAATGCGAAAACCCGGTCACGGTATTGTCCGCGCTGTATATCGCGCGCAAATTTGGCGTCGAAAAGCATGTCGATATCTGTCCCTTATTTGAAACGGGCGATGCGCTCGATCGCGCTCGCCGGATTCTCGACGTATTATTCCAGCAGACGACTTATCAAAAATATGTCAATCAGCGCGGCCGCGTTGCTATCCAAGCCGGGTTTTCTGATGCTGGCCGCTTCATGGGGCAAATCCCGGCAGGCCTCGCGATTGAACGATTGCAAGGCCACCTCGCCGGTTACATGGAAAAGAACGGGCTTGGCCATCTCGATGCGATCATCTTCAATACTCACGGCGAAAGCATGGGCCGTGGCCATGATCAACGCAGCATCATGGACCGGCAACTATATGCCCTCTCCCCTTGGGCAAGGCGACAATTTTCTGATCGTAATATCGACCTAATCCATGAAACCAGTTTTCAAGGCGGCGATGGCTATTTGTTATTTAGCAATGCTCAAATGTCCTCTGCCAGCCTAGCCGGAATTTTATCTGCGCATCTAGCGGCTGCAAAAAGCCCGCGCCAAGATCTGTTTTATGAAGACATCTCTACCAGTCTCGATTTTTACCGAACTGTAAAAAAAAGCCAGGAAGATCTGTTCGCAGATCAAGCTTATCACACGACCTTGACCACCATCGGCCTCGCGCTTTTGCCCGTCACTGGGTCGCGCAAAGCCAAACGGCAATTTGAGCGGCGAACTGATGAAGATGCATCTTTGCGTAAAATCCGCGCGATCCCGCATAATGCGATCCTTCAGCAGATGGGGTATCTGGCCAATATTGTCGGCGGGGTCGGCGGCGCTCTGGCGGTCGAGCCGACTTATTTCAGCCAGCTTGAAGAGACATCAGAGCGTTTCTCGCGGCTGATGTCGCTGGTCGCCAAAGCACGCAAATTAAGCGAGATGAAGGTGTTGATTGCTTATATGAAACTGTTCGATGGCTCGTTCTGGGCGACACGACCATTGTCTGGCCAAGAGGACCATCTCGAAAAACCCTGCGCTGACCTTGCCAATCGTCTGGCCAAAGACAATCGCTATTTCTCAGCCCTGCAACTCGCCGCCCGCTTGCGCTCTGACAGTATCGCGCTTGATAAATCCCTGACCAAAATGGGCTTGTTGCCTGATTTCAACGGCACACCCCCGCCCCTCGACATGCTCCACGCAATCCGGATCGCTTTGATCCAGCATCTGTTCATCCTCGCCGCAACGCTGCCAAGGTTCAGCCCGCAAGCCGGGATCAGCCGCGAAGATGTGATGGAGCTGATCTTTCACCTTGAAGTGCCCCAAGCGGTTTCCTTATTGCGCCAGACTTTTCCGATCGACGCCCCGAAAGTCACTGACTTTAAGCTCAAGGAAAAAGCCACCTATCCGTCAAGCAACGCACCAATATATGAGCAAATCCATCAGGACTTCATCGAGCCTTTACGCGAGACCCACAAGCAGATCCAGCTGATCACCACCGGCATCGCCCATTACTATAATGCGGTGGGATAAGGGTCAGAAAAGTGTCATACAAATATAGCTGGTTTATCCCAGAAACAGACGAAACAAGGTGACCTAATTTCCGACAGAACGAACATGTCACGCCCGGTAATTACTCGTCAAAGAAGGTTATAGCGCGGGATCGTGACAACGACCGAAATCCAGTTACAGACCCAATTCCTTTCGAGAGGCAAGAGCAAGTTTAGCAATGAGCTCGTCTGTGATTGGCTTACTGGGTGAAAAGGTCACGCCAGTTTTCGTTGCCTTAAGGCCTATGGCTGCAATGTCGTCGGCATATGCCACAATGGCACCCTTGGCCACATAGAGACCGCATTGCTTACTGAATGCTGCATAGCCTGCAATGATCGATTTTCCAAAACCAAACCCGGGCAGATCATATGCGATGATCTCCTCAGCGTCAGGAAGTACTTGGACAAGTTGCACGCGCAATTGAACTAATAGCGGGCGAAGCGTTTCCGAAGCCGCAGAAATGTAGGCATCATGATCTGTTGGTTTTGTCATGCAATATCGTAGGCATTAAATGTGCTGCTATGCAAGGGCGGCCTCGATCACTCACTTCCCATACAATTTTAGTCCGCTTTTGCGCCCGTTCCAGTCATTCGGTGTAACTATACCTAGCTCTTGCCCCAACGTCAGAGCGCTGGACAACAGCGATGTCTGATCCGCCCCGCCGGAGGTGCTGCGTGCCGTGAGGCACCTAGAGTCTTGCCCAGAGTCAAAATCATTTGCCTGATTGGGGAAAAATTTACCCCCTTTCCCTTTACACGAATCCCGAACCGGTTCTTGCTAGTTTCACAACAAATGAGATGATCTCGTTCATTTTTACCGGGGTAAACTGCACCTAGCGACACGAAAAAAATAACCTTATTTTTCTCTGAATTGGTAAATACAAAGCCAATTTTATGAGGAATATCAATAAGTCCGGCTTAAATGTTATTGGTATCGAGTTAACAACGAGGTCTAAACGGGACGATTTTCTTGATCGCGTTAACATTTACGAAAGTAAATTAACGTTAGTGTCGAAAGATCAATAATTTAAGGCGGCGCTTTAATAGGGGATGCTGTCAAATACTCGAGGAGACTTGCAAGATGCGCGTATTGCTTATCGAAGATGATGGCGCGACAGCTCAAAGCATCGAATTGATGCTGAAATCTGACGGATTCAACTGCTATACAACTGATCTGGGCGAAGAGGGGGTCGATCTCGGCAAACTCTATGATTATGACATCATCCTGCTCGATCTAAATCTACCTGACATGACCGGTTTTGATGTTTTAAAATCGCTCCGTGTTGCCAAAGTTAACACACCGATCCTGATCCTCACCGGCATGGGCGATACCGAGAACAAAGTTCGCGGGCTCGGCTTCGGCGCTGATGATTACATGACCAAGCCGTTCCACAAGGACGAATTGGTTGCCCGGATCCACGCGATTGTACGGCGCTCAAAAGGCCATAGCCAATCCGTGATTACTACCGGTTCTTTGACCGTCAATCTTGATGCCAAGACAGTTGATGTTTCTGGCCAGCGGGTTCACCTGACCGGCAAAGAATATCAAATGCTCGAACTGCTTTCCTTGCGCAAGGGCACAACCTTGACCAAGGAAATGTTCCTCAACCATCTTTATGGCGGCATGGACGAGCCAGAACTGAAAATCATTGATGTGTTCATCTGTAAGCTGCGCAAGAAACTTGCAACAGCGACCAGCGGCGAACATTATATCGAAACTGTCTGGGGTCGGGGCTATGTGCTTCGTGATCCAGAAGAAGAAGTTGGCGTGGCTTAGCTTCCAGCTTCTAACCTAATCTGAAAAAACCTCGGCTTTGGCCGGGGTTTTTTTATGCCCCCCTAGCGCTTGCCGGCATAGACCCGGTTAATGCCGTCCCGGCGCAAAGCGGCGCGCGGCACTTGATAGACACGTGTTTTGCCCAGCATCCAAACGTCCGGCTTGATGGCAAAAAACGGTCTATACGCATCATCGAGAACATTCAGCCCGCCGGTGTAAGCCCCGAAGGAGGGTAAAATAATCCGCGTCCCATCGGTGACAAAACACCGGCGGCGTACCGTCCGGCCAGTTTTAGCAACTTTCGCGGCCGGGTGCATATGGCCTACCACCTGCCACGCCCCCTCGGCCTCTGGCGCATGACTGAACCCCAAACCACCAATCTCAACCCGGTCCACCGCCTGGCCACCAAAACGTGCCGGCGGTTCGGGATCATGATTACCCAATATCCAAACCCACTCATGGGCAGTGGTCAGTTCTTCGAGTTGGGCCGCGTCCTCTTGCGCCATCCGCCCCTCGGCCTCGCCATCATGAAAGGCATCACCTAAAGAAATAATTCGTTGGGGTTGAAATTGCGCAATCACTGATGCCATATTTTTCAGTGTTTGGCGGGTATCAAAAGGCGGTAGAAACAAACCCCTCGCGCCATAAGAAGAGCCCTTTTCAAAATGCAGGTCAGAAAAAACCAACGTCCGCGCTTGTTCCAGCCACAGCGCCCCGGAGCAATCCAAGGTAACAGGCACACCGCCTAGGGTCAGTGTACTGAATGACTGTTCAGGCGCAAAAGCTGTCACTTGATTTGGGCGAAGCGGATTTCCATCACATTATTATCGATCTGAACAGCCTTACCATTGCGGGCACCCGGATGAAATGATTGCTCTCGCGCAGCAACCACGGCGGTTTTCTGATAATATTCTTCCCCTGCCGCTGATGCCGGTTGGATGTCATAGACTGCAATATTGATCACCTGACCAGTGGCGGAAATATCATAGGTCAGAACTACGCAAGCAGTCTCAGGTTCCGGCACCCCATCGGTTACCAACACCGGCTGCATCGCCATTTCTGCATCGCCTTTGGCCCGTGGATAATCAAACGGAATAAAATCGGCGGGGTCAGAGCCGCGAATGGACGGCGTGAACCCATCGCCGGGGTAAGTACACGCGGCAGGAGCCGTCGCCACCGGGGCAACCGGGGCAACTGAGGCAACCACAATATCTTCCGGCTCGCTCTTTTCCACGATCACTTGATCTTCCATGATTACATCTGGTTCGACAATGATGTCTTCATCAATCACGTCTTCGACCTCGAGCTCGGCCAAATCAAGCGGCTCAGCACTCCGATCCCCAGCGAGCTTGGCGGCAATATCTACTTCCCCAATATCAGTGTCGAGCTGCGCCAGGTCGGTCGCGTCAGGGTCGGTTTTTTGCCTGGAAAACAGCGTGAAAATCGCAGCCCCCATCACTAAGACAAAGATAACACTAGCAATTTGACGAACATTCATGGTGGACCTCCTCGACACGTGTAAAATACCCCCTTACTATATTATGAGAAGCGTAGCCTAGCTCGGGTCCGGAGTCACGGGGACGGGATGTTCAATCATCATCGCCCCCTCACTGGCTTGGCGGTCTGCTCCCCCACGGCTTGAGTGAGGGGGAGCGATAATCGGAAGATCAGTAGTTAGTTGATAGTCGTTAGCTTCTTCTTCCCTACTCCCTCGTCTCCGACATGATAAAACCGGCCCCTGTTTTTCAGGAGTCGGTTTCATGTCAGGTGCCCTTTTCGGATTTGGGGTCAAAAAAAGGGCGCTCTGGAGGAACTCTTAGGCAATCACATTGCCGATGGCTAAGGCAGCGAAGGAGAGAGACATGCCAACCAGCATCAATGTGCCGATATAAAGGGCTGTGCGGCCTTTCATCTGGCGTAACTCTACTGCATCAACCCCGGCTTTGATGAAAAGTGTATCTGTCATGCTGGTCATCGTCTCTCTCCCTTTAGGATCAACTCGCCCCCCAGGGGAGTTGATGTCTTGACTATATCCCACCGCCACCTGTTGTGGCTGTGATGCAAATCACTTTGCTGCGTCATTGCGTATAAGATTGGGTGGAAACAGGGAATTAAAAGGGCTGCGATGGTTTATTCACGGCAAATCGCGTGTTTGTGAGGCAAGGGGCCCAAACCGGCCATAAAAAAGCCGGATGCCCTCTCCCGAAGCACCCGGCTTTTCTCCAGTCTCGTCGATCTCTCCCCCCGACGTACTGGTATTTGCTACACCTTATCCGAGGAGGTTTCCGAAGGTCAGTGCAGCGAAGGAAAGCGACATGCCAACGAGGAAAAGCATCCCGACATAAAGAACGGAGCGGCCTTTCATCTGGCGCAACTCTTCTGCATCAACCCCGGCTTTGATGAAAAGTGTATCTGTCATATTGGTCATCATCTCTCTCCCGTTTCTCGTCACCCCCCGGCGACAAATATAAGATAGCGCTAAAACGCGTTGCCCGATGTGATCCGGATCACTACTCACTAATTTTTCATTTAAGTCAATATATTCAAACGGTTACATTTCCGCTCCGGCACGTTTTGGCCGCTGCCCAAGTATTTATGGCTTGCGCGCAGCTTGTTCAAGCGTATTCTCGCGCCACTAGAACCCCTGGAGCAGAGATGAAAACCGATACCAGCCCCGCAGATAAAGACGCTCCGAAGACGACTTATTTAAAAGATTATGAGCGACCGGCTTTTCTCGTCGCCCATGTCGACTTGGTTTTTATCCTCGACCCTGAGGCCACCAAAGTAATTGCAAAATTGCATTTGTCCCGGCGCGAAGGCGTCAGCGAGGATACGCCCTTGGTGTTGAATGGCGAAGGCCTGAGTTTGGAAAAGGTCCATATTGATGGCAGCGCTGTGGCGCCAGAGCGCCAAGAGATTTCCGCCACCCATCTGACCATTACCGATGTCCCGGAAAAATTCATCCTGGAAACGCAAGTCACCATTGCACCAGAACAAAACACCGCCTTGATGGGCCTCTATATGTCAAATGACATGTTCTGTACCCAATGCGAGGCTGAAGGCTTTCGCCGCATCACTTATTATCCGGATCGCCCTGACATATTAGCGACCTTCAGCGTCAGGATTGAAGCCGACAAAACAAAATTCCCGGTGCTCCTCGCCAATGGTAATCCCGGCCAAACCGGTGATCTTGCGGGCAATCGTCATTTTGCCAACTGGGCAGACCCTCACCCGAAGCCAGCCTATCTGTTCGCCCTCGTCGCTGGCGACTTGGCCATGGTCGACGATAAATTCACCACGATGTCTGGCCGCGAGATTGCTTTGCGGGTTTTCGTGCAGCCGCAAAATGCCAACAAATGTGGGTTTACGCTCGACGCCTTGAAGCGGGCGATGGCTTGGGATGAGCAGGTTTTTGGCCGTGAATATGACCTTGATATTTTCATGATCGTCGCGGTCGATCATTTCAATTTTGGCGCGATGGAAAACAAAGGCCTCAATATATTCAATTC
>JAZGEB010000114.1:0-2359 GCA_036478515.1 Parvularculaceae bacterium
GTGCTCAAGCGTTTTACCAATGCGATGGCGACAATCTCGGTACCGATTGCGTTGTGGCTGACAGTTTCCGCTTTTATTCTCGGCTTGCGCTCCGCCGGATTTGAGACAGTTTTCCTCGAGGCGATGCGCAGTTTGATCCTCGCCTGGATTGCGATCCGCTTGGTCAGCTTGGTGATCCGCTCGCCGTTCTGGTCAAAATTGGCATTTTACACGGTGTGGCCGATTGCCGCGCTCGAAATATTTGGCTTGCTCGATAATGTCACGGCGCAGCTGGATTTAATGTCGGTGACAGTGCAGCCGGCAGAAGATGGTGTTGCCGCGGTGAAATTATCTCTGCTGGATGTTATCCGGGCGCTGATTATTTTCGTGGTGTTCTTCTTTACGGCGAATGCGTTGAGCAAATTTCTCACCCGTCAATTGGGCCATGTAAGTGAACTCAATCCCTCGTTGAAAACGCTGGTCGGTAAAATTCTTGATTTGGTGTTACCGATTATCGCGTTGATTGTCGCGTTGCAACTTGTTGGATTTAACCTTGCCAGCCTGGCCATTTTCAGTGGCGCCATCGGGCTTGGTATCGGGCTCGGGTTACAGCGCTTGATTTCGAATTTTGCCGGCGGGGTTACATTGCTGGCGGATAAATCGGTTAAACCCGGTGACACGATTGTCGTTGGCGACAGCTATGGCTGGGTGACGCGGATGAATACACGCTATATCGCGATTAGAACCCGGGATGGGACTGAGCATCTTATCCCCAATGACAGCCTGATCAATAATGGCGTCATCAACTGGTCTTATGGCGATAATAATGTCCGGGTCGTGGTTGAATATGGCGTTAGTTACGCCATCAAAGATCAAGAGATGGTGCGCCTGCTTGGTGAGCAGGCAGCCGCAACAGTGCCGCGGGTGCTAAAATCCCCGCCGCCGCGGTGTAACTTGCATGAATTTGGCGACAGTAGCGTCAATTACATTCTCAAATTTTGGATCAATGACCCGCCAAATGGTCTCGGTAATGTCAAAAGCGACGTGTTAATGGCAGTTTGGCAGGCGCTGGCCGAGCAGGATATCGAAATTCCGTTCCCGCAGCGCGATGTTCACATTAAGACGACCACGGCCTCTGGTCCCTTGCCCTTAGCGCCTAAGACGCTAGACTAGGGGCGACGTGGCGCGTGGGTTTGCCCTAATGCCATCCCGACTATTCGAGGAGACTAGACTTATGCTGCACCCGATAAAAATCGCTCTCATTGCCATGGCTGGCTTCGGTTTAGGGGCTTGCGCCACTGAAACCCCTTATGGGCCATCTTCAGAAGGCAGCGGTTATGGTTTTTCTGACCAAAAAATCGAAAGCAATCGCTACCGGGTCACCTTCCGGGGCAATTCCAGCACTGGCCGGGAAACCGTGGAGAATTACCTGCTCTACCGCTCGGCAGAACTGACCTTGAAAAAGGGCTATGATTTTTTTGTCGTGGTTGAAGACGATACCGAAGTGGCCAAAACCTATCGCTCAACCGCCCCGACCTATTACGGATACCGCCGACCGTTCCCTTATTATGGCTATGGTTATGGCTGGGGCCGGGGGTATAGAGATGTCGATATTCGCGAGTCGCGTCGTTATTCGGCGATCGCTTATATTTTGATGGGCAAGGGCGACAAGCCAAATGAGCGCGCCGCTTATAATGCCGCTGACGTGAAGGCAAACCTTGAGGGCTATATTAGTCGCGGCGACCGCTAAGATTTATACATTTACGTAATTGGATAAGGGCTGTGATGGCAATGTCGCAGCCTTTTCACTTGAGAGGGAAATATCACATGGATCGCAATTCTATTTTAAAATGGGCAACAGTGTCGGCACTCGGCCTTGGTCTGGTTGCGTGCAGTAGTGCGCCAATGAACGAAGAAGAAAAAACTATGGCGATGAAAACGGCTAAAGCGGCGACACCTGAAACTGTCGATCAGTTTCTTTGGCTCGAAGAAGTTGAAGGCGAGAAGCCACTTGAAAAAGTGCGCAGCTGGAACAAACGCACCCTGGATGAGTTGGAACAAGACCCCCGTTATGAAGGCTTGCTCGCGGAAGCCAAAGCCATCCTGACGTCCGATGAACGGATTGCTAATCCGGGGATTCGCGGCGGCGAGGTTTATAATTTCTGGCAAGACAAAACAAGTGTTCGCGGGCTTTGGCGAACAATGTCGATGGCGGATTATTTGGCAGGCAAAGAAAACTGGGATGTGATTATCGATTTTGATAAGCTTGCCAAAGCAGAAGATGAAAACTGGGTCTATAAGGGCGTTGATTGCCTCGAGCCGGATTATGCCCGCTGCATGGTGACTTTGTCGCGCGGTGGCTCTGATGCATCGGTGCGCC
>JAZGEB010000115.1:0-3742 GCA_036478515.1 Parvularculaceae bacterium
ACTTTCAGCTTGGGAAGCTGACAGGCTACCGTTACATCATACCCGCAAGCCAAGCGATGCTTGTCGGCAAAACAAGGGTCACTGTCAAGCGACGGTGGTCGCGGCTGTTCAGAAAAGATGAAACTCTCATGCTCCCTACCGTAAAATCAAAAGCCCTGGTAATTGATGTCGATGGCACCCTGATTGAAGACGATCTCAATCACATCATTTTTAAAATGACAACGGCGCATCACCCATTTATCTTGCCAAAAGTGCTTGGCTTGCTGGCAATTGCCCGCAATCGAGCGAAGAGGGTGATGGTCGATTTGATTAGCGAGCGGATGGACTTTGCCGCACTCAGCTATAATACCAAGGTGATCGAGATGGCCAAAGCGCACCGCGCAACCGGCGGCGAGGCGGTGTTGTGCTCTGGCTCCGACCAAGTGCTGGTGCAGATGCTAGCGGATCATGTCGGGGTCTTTGACGATGCCTTTGGCTCGACTATGGATATCAATCTGGTGTCAGCCAACAAAGCGGGTTTTTTACGGCAGAAATACCCCGAAGGCTTCGCTTATATCGGTAATTCGTCGCAAGACTATAAGGTCTGGGCAGTGGCAGATGAGGGTTATTCGGTGCGCGCGCCTGAAAAAGCCAAAACCATCCGGACACGGACCGGCGAGCCGGTACAGATAATTATTCCGAGATAGATTTTATATCGTCATTCAGGCTATTCAAGTCTCCAAGGACTGAATATTTCAGAACTGTCGCCATCATCAATTGACCAATGGTAAAGGGAATACCCATCATCCACGGCGATAGCTCGTTGCTTTGACCGGCAATGATCAAAACGGTCACCCCTGAAAGAGCATACCAGCTTGCGACCCAGAAGGCACTGCGCGGTAAATTTCGAAGCCCCGCAAATAATCCAATCGCGACCAGAATTTGCCACAGGCCGGGCAGGGCCCATAATGTCTCGGGGGTGAAGCGATAAAACACCATGGCGATAGCAGCACCAGCAAAACCGGCCGGGAGAAACTGCTCGATTGTGGTCTGGACCATCTCATCAGCCAGCCCGCCATGATGGTGTTTTTTTCTGGCGATCATTTCCAAGGAGACAAGCAAAGTTGCGATAGCAGCGGCGCTAATCCACAGGGCAAAGAAACGTTCCGGCGTTACCATGAAAATTTCGGGGAGGGCCAATTGTAACCCCGTGACGAACAGAGCAAGACCGCCTGTCGTTCCAATAACCAAAGGACCAAAGCCGCGGAACAATCGGCCCGCGGTGATATGGTGACGCTGATCAGATATATCTAATGTCCTAAAATTCAAGTGTTGCATGGCAAGCTCTTATCCCTATTGCGTTTGATGCGAAAAAGGGTCGTAAGCGGGGAGTGTGCCCAAGCCATGGCGATGAGGCGGTGATTTTGCGAATAAAATGTTCAGGCAAAGGCAAAGGAGGCAATGCGACGGCAGGGGATTATTCGGGGGCGTCGAGACAAAGGCAATTAAACAGCCCATGGCCTTTTTTGTAGCGGAAATAAACCGGGCTTTCTTTTAACAGCGGCGCGACTTTGTCTTTTTCAGAAAGCGTGACGTCATTTGAATTGATTGGCCAGTCAATCGCCAGCGCCGGATCATCCCAGCGCACTGCGCCTTCATGGTCAGGGTCATATAATCCATCAACCTTGTACTGAACTTCTGCGTCTGGGGTCAAAGTGCAATAGGCATGGGCGAAGCCATGGGGCACTAAAAGTTGGTGCCAATTTTTCGCGCAAAGCTCAACCGCGACATGGTGGCCAAAGCTTGGCGAGCCATGGCGGATATCAACCGCGACATCGAGAATAGCGCCCTTGGTGCAGCGGATCAACTTAGCCTGAACATTTTTGCCCCATTGAAAATGCAAGCCGCGCAACACGCCTTGCCTTTGCGAAAAGGCATGATTGTCTTGAATAAAATTTAGACCAATTCCAGCTTCGGCAAAGACATTGGCTTTATAGGTTTCTGAAAAGAAGCCACGTTCATCGCCAAATTTTTGCGGTGTAATCAGTTTCACATCGGCAATTTTTGTCGCTTCAATTTTCATTGGATAATCCTATTGGTGTCATTACAATACTCATCGACCACAGCCGCCGCACTTAAAAGATGGTAGAATGTACTGGCTTGCATTGGCCCGGCAGTGGCGCTGCCATCGGTGCGATATTGATCGCGATAACCGCCCTTTAGAGGGACATCGAGATAGGTGGCAAAGAGTTGCTCAATTAGCGCAGCGGCAGTTTGTTCTGCGTCTTGGTCGCCGAGCCTGGCTAGGGTGATGCTGGCTTTCAAATATTCTGTCTGGGGCCAACTTCGATAAGTCATTGCCGGTTGGCGACCAGAAAGACTGACGACATCACATAGATAGCCTTGGATGGCATCAGGTTGCAAATCTTGTTGGCCGAGCTCTAGCGCGCGCGCATATAAGCGCCGACAAATGGGTGTGACGTTGATATCGCAGGCCGCGCCATATTCACCCAGCAACCAACACCATTCCATCATATGACCCGGTTCAACCAGATCGCCTTGTGCCGGGTCAAGCTGCCAATCCGGCAGAAAAAACTCACGCAATACACCCCTGTTAGAATCGAAAAAATGGCCGAGGAACAAGTCACACATTGCGGTTGCTTTATCGCGCCATAAATCTTCCTTGGTATGCTGATAAAGTGTGAGGAAACTTTCAAACAGATGCATATGTGGATTTTGTCGCCGCGGTGTCTGGCGTGGTGTTTGGGGCAGGGGGGTGCCTTCAAGATAGCCGCCATGGGGCGAGGTGAGATGCTGATCCAAAAACAGCGCTGTGGCGGCGGCTGTCTTTAAGCTGTCTTCATCGCCAAAAGCTTTATACCGCCAACTGCCTGCCAGCAGGACAAAACTTTGGGCATAGGTATCGCGCAGACCATCATGAAGGCTGCCATCGGGATTGAGTAAATGTGCGCAGCCGCCGAGATCGTTCTCACTTTGAAATCCTGGTCCCGTAAGCTGGGCCCAGGCCCGATCACTGGCCGTATTGTCCGTGCACCAGCCTAAATCAAACGCATGAGCGTACACATAAGCCAACCGAGCCTGGACCCGTACTCGGCGCAACATGTTGGCGACCGGCGTGCCATCAAGCTCAAGGCTTTCATAAAACCCGCCTTGGGGATCAATCGCTTGCATCGACCAAAAGGGTAGCGCATCATCCCGGCACCAGGTCACCAATCGGTCATTTGCCTTTTGCAAAGCAGGTAAGATCTGCGCTCTATCGGTGTCAGGCATTATAATAAATCAGTCCGGTCTTTATTTTTGAGATGGGTGACGATTTTTTTGACATCTTGCGATTTATCTTTGCGCGTCACCAACACAGTGTCGCCGGTCGCAACGATGATTAAATCTTCGACTCCAATGGCAGCAATCAACGGACCGTCGGAGCGAATATAAGAATTGGTACAGTCTTCTGCGATGACATCGCCGATCAGGGTCAAGTCTCCTTGAGGGGTCAAATCCTGCACTGCTTCCCACGCGCCAATATCGCTCCAGCCAATTTTTACCGGGGCAATGACGGCGGCATGGTCGGTTTTTTCCATCACCGCATAGTCAATCGAATCTGAGGGACAGGCGGCGAAAATCTTGGGGTCGAGCAAGATGGTGCCATTATCGCGCGCAGCAGCAGCAAGCGCCGCCAAGCTCACTTGGCTAATCTCAGGGGCATGGGTTTTCATCTCCTGGTCCATGGCATCGGCGCCAAACA